>NZ_JBFTRG010000013.1:0-143529 GCF_056399425.1 Variovorax sp. 01N429
TCTTCGTGGAGCCTTCCGCTTTCACGAGGAATTCGCGGTCGCCGTCGAGCTGCTCAACAAGGGGCTGGTCGACGTCAAGCCGCTGATATCGGCAACCCTGTCGTACCGCGATTCGGCCCGCGCCTTTGCGCTGGCGGCCGATCGTACGCGGGCGATGAAAGTGCTGCTGAACTTCGAGTGAACGCATCCCCTCGCGCCATTCTCGAGCTTCGATCCCATCCGCCAGCACTTTGCGCTCGAGCATCACCTGTTGCGCCCACCGCCCTATCGCAAGCAACTGGCTGCGCGCTTCGACGCCTGGCGTCTTTTCACGGGCCTCACCCAAAATCCGCTTGCCGCCTTCTGAATCGCAACGCCGCCTGCCGATGTTGCGACCATTCACCTTCAACGTGACAAGGCCCTTCACGTCAGTCGAGGGTCGCCCGCGCCAGAAAGGGGGCCAGCTGTTCGCGCGCCATTTCAGGCGTCACCACATCCGCGGGGTCGAGCTTTTCGTAGCTATAGCTCTCCGGGTCATCGTAGATGCGCTCCGCAATGAGCTTCGGCTGCGGGTCGTTGGTGTACGAGAAGATCTGGAACAGATGGTGGTTCATGAGGTAGTAGGCACCGGGATCGGCATCGATGTCGTGGTCCCCGAGGCAGCTGCCGGGCACCACGTGGGTCCAGACGGCCTCCGTGGTGACGCCATAGTCCTCCGCGCCCATGTTCATGGTGCGCGCACCCATGACGTTCTGCCGGGTCTCGAACGCTTCCCTGTAGAACCCTTCGACGGCTACCTTTCCCGATAACACTCGCATCTCCCTGCGATCTCCCACGCGGTACATGGGCTCGTCGATCGTGAGTTCGGGCACGATGATCTGATCCCAATAACCGGCAACCTCCAGCAGAAGGTGACGGAAATAGTTCTTGAGGATTGCCCGGTGCAAGGGCTTCTGTGTCTGCTCCAGAAAGCGTTCGACCTGTCGCGGCCACTCGGTGACGTCGAACTTCGGCGGAATGCGCATGAGGGTGAGCGCGTCGGTTGTATTGAGCGCTGGGCTGCGCCCGGACAGATTTGCGGTTGTCATCTTCTCTACTCCTGGTGAATTCCCGATCGGCGATAGCGGGCTCGCCGCTGCCGAATCAGGAGGTGATTCCGTGTCCAGCCTGGGCTAGAAATTCACGGCGTCTCGCCCTTTCAGGCGAAGCATCTGCCTGGCCTCATCGGGCGTGGCGACATCGAGCGAAAGCGCCTCGATGGCTGTCCTGATGCGGCGGACCTGATCGGCATTGGAGCGAGCGAGACGACCCGGACCGTCCCACAACGAGTCTTCCAGTCCCACGCGCACATGGCCGCCGACAGCAACTCCCAGGGTCGCCATGGGGATCTGATTGCGCCCCGCACCCAGCACCGACCACACGTATGCATCCCCGAACAGGCGCTCAGCCGTTCGGCGCATGTGCATCAGGTCTTCCACTTGCGCGCCGATGCCGCCGCGCAGGCCGAACACGGACTGAATCAGGAGCGGCCCCTTGACGAGACCGCGATCCAGAAAATGCGCAGCGGTGTAGAGGTGGCCGATGTCATAGCACTCGATCTCGAAGCGCGTTCCATTGGCCGAGCATGACCTCAGGATGTATTCGATGTCCCTGAAACTGTTGCGGAAGACGAGATCGTCGCTGTTCTGCAGGTACGGTCGCTCCCAGTCGTGCTTGAACTCCTTGAAGCGATTCAGCATCTCGTAGAGTCCGAAATTCATCGAACCCATGTTGAGCGACGCGACCTCGGGCGCGAACTGGGCCGACCGTCTGACGGGTCACGTGCGTGAAGGTGCACGATGGCCGCGCCCGCGCTGGCTGCATCCAGGGCAGCCTGCGCGATCTCGGCTGCCGTCACTGGCAGGTAGGGCGACATCGAGGGCGTGTGGATCGCGCCCGTGATGGCGCAGGTGACGATGACCTTGCGCGGATCGGACATTGGTTTTCCTCAGTCGCCGTCGATGACGGGGTTCGAGAGCAATCCGACGCCTTCGATCTCCACTTCGCAGACGTCACCTGCCTTCATGAAGATCGGTGGATTTCGAGCTGCGCCGACGCCCGAAGGCGTGCCTGCGATGATGATGTCGCCGGGCTCCAGCGCAAAGGGCTCAGAGCAGACGGCGACGAGGCGTTCGACGTCGAAAATCATGTCGCGCGTATTGGCATCCTGCAGGATCCGACCGTTGAGGCGGGTTTGCAGGCGCAGCCCCACCGCGCCGCGAGGCAGTTCATCGGCGGTGACGAATTCAGGCCCGAAGGACCCAGACCGGTCGAAGTTCTTTCCCATCATCCATTGAGCGGACTTCGTCTGGTAGTCCCGAACGGAGCCGTCGTTGAATATGGAATAGCCAGCCACATGCTCCAGTGCACGCGCCTTGTCGATGTAGCGGCCCGCCTTCCCGATCACTACGACCAGCTCTCCTTCGTAGTCGAACTGGGTAGACACGTGCGGCCGCTCCAGCGGCATGCCATGCCCCACCCATGAACTCGGGTAGCGATGGAAAAGCACAGGGTACTTTGGCGGCTCGAAGCGGCTCTCCGCCACGTGGTCCACGAAATTCAGCCCCACGGCGATAGCCTTCGCGGGCGCGGCAACAGGAGGCAGCCATGCGATCTCCGACGCATGCAATCGGCTGCGCGCGGTCTCTCCGGCGTGCCTGGCTGCTTCCATGCCGGCGGACCCGGCGCGAAGCAGTTGATCCAGCGTGGAAGGCAAACCTTCGGCAGTAAGGTTGACGATCTCCTGATCGATACGCAGGCCGAGTGCAGGTTTGCCGTTGCTGTTGAATGCTAGAAGTCGCATGGTGTGATTCCTGTTGCTAGATCACGGAAAGCAAGCCACCGTCGACCAGAAGCGCGATGCCGCTGACGTAGCTCGACATGTCGGAGCCGAGCCACGCGACCGCATCGGCAATCTCCGATGGCTTGCCGAGGCGCCGCAACGGCGTGCGCTGCCTGAAGCCGTCGGATACGGCGGCAATCGCGGGATTGGTGCGCAGAAGATGCGTGTCGATGATTCCTGGGGCGACTGAATTGACGCGAATGCCTTCAGGTCCCAGCGCGTCGGCAAGGGCCTTTGCCATCAGCACGACACCGCCTTTGCTCGTCGAGTACGCCACGGTCATGCCAGCACCGGCGATCCCGCCCATGCTGGCCATCAGGATGATGCTGCCCGCCCTGCCGCGCGCCTTCATCTGCCGCGCCGCTGCCTGAGCACTGAACAGAACGCCATCGAGATTCACAGCCATCAGCCGGCGGTAGTCTTCTTCGGCTACATCGGCACCGTCCGAACGCAGCGTGATGCCGGCATTGCACACCATCACATCCACTCCGCCGAACTCCGAAGCCGTATCGAGCAGTGCGTCGACCTGCGAACGCTTGCTCACGTCCGTGCGATGAAAACGAACGGCGACGCCAAGCACCTCGATTTCCGAGACGATCGTGCTGCCGCCTTCATTGGAAGTCTCGGTGATGTCCGAGACGATGACGGCCTTTGCACCATACTGGGCAGCACCGATCGCGATGGCCCGTCCAATGCCGCTGGCCGCGCCGGTGACGAGGACGACCTTGCCTTCGAGAATGTTGCTCATGTCAATCCTGCCCCTGCATGGCTGGCGGCCAGGCGCCGAGTTGCCGCAGCAAGGAGAAGAGATTCGCTACGCCCCAGTGCTCTGTGATCTTTCCGTTCTGAACGCGCATGGCATCGACGGTTTCGAAGTGGATCTTTCGTCCAGTGGGCGCAATACCGAACATGGCGCCCTGGTGCGTGCCGTGATAGGTCTTGAACGTCGTCACGACGTCACCCTCGACACGCTGCCAATGGATGTCCGCGTGAAAGTCCGGAAACGCGGTGCGCAGCGTCTTGTAGAGGGCCCAGGGCGCCAGCCTTGTCCGGCGTGCAATTGGGCTGCGGCGTGTGGTCGAGGAAGTCATCGGCAAAGAGCTCGTCGAAGAGCGCGTAGTTGCCACCACCCTGGACCTCTTCGGTATTGCGGCGGATGAGGGCCTTTGCCGCTTCGCCCGCAGCGTTCGTGGTGCTCATGATGTTCTCCGGGAAGGGTCAAGACTCAACCGAACAGCTTGGCTGCCGTCTTTGCAATCAGCTCGCCCTGGTGCCGCGCACCCGCGAGATCGATCTGCGTCGGCTGACGCGATCCATCGCCTCCGGCGACGGTGGTCGCCCCGTAGGGAGCACCTCCGACGATCTCGTCGACGCTCATCTGGCCCTGGTGGCTGTATGGGAGCCCGACGATGGTCATTCCAAAGTGCAGCAGGTTGGTGATGATCGAGAACAGCGTCGTCTCCTGGCCGCCATGCTGCGTGGCAGATGAGCTGAATGCGCCTCCGACCTTGCCGTGGAGAGCACCACGCATCCAAAGCCCACCGGCCTGGTCGAGGAATGCAGCCATCTGCGATGACATGCGACCGAAGCGCGTGCCCGTACCCACGACGATCGCGTCGTAGCTCTCGAGGTCCGCAATCGCCGCGATGGAAGCCGTCTGGTCGAGCTTGAAGTGCGCGGCCTTCGCGACCTCCAGGGGCACGGTTTCGGGTACGCGCTTGATGTCCACCTGCGCCCCCGCGCTTCGCGCGTCCTCGGCCACCGCTTCGGCCAACTTCTCGATGTGGCCATAGGACGAGTAATACAGGACAAGAACTTTGCTCATGATGATCTCCAGGGTTGCTGGTGCGGCCGAACGCAGCGGCCGCGAGCCGACGTCATTACCGGGGTCCTGTCGTAGCGGACTCCGGCGTGCTGCGATGACATGCCTGAAGACTAGGAGCTCGTCATTTCTTCCGGAAGCCTGTTTGTCTCGATGGCATCCATCGTCGGAGCCGATGGCAGCCGATTTCCCGCGGACCTCGCTAGCCGCAGCTTCCAATGTGGCCGCACGCCGTGCAGAAGTCGCAACCGTCCTTCTGGATCATCGTGGCGTTGCCGCATTCGGGACACACGGCGCCGAGCATGGGCAGCGGCTGGTCGGCCATGGTCACGGGGGCTTGCAGGATGCCCATCGCCCGCAGCGGATATCCCTCGGCGTCGAGCACGCCCAGCATGGCATAGCGATGGATGATCAGCCGCGCCACATAAGCAACGGTCGAAGGCCAGACCTGCTGACGCTGGCTGCCCGCCGGTAACCCCGGCACAAACGCCATGAAGTGGCCCAGGGGCTCGGCGTAGTTGAGCAGCTTGCGCAGCTTCATGCCGATCCATGCCGGGTCGAGCACGCGCATGTCCAGCGACAGAATTCGCACCAGCCCGTCCAAAGCCCTCGGGTAGTTGCCCGAGAGTCCCAGCGCGCACGGCCGGGCAACCTTGCCGCCCTGCCCGTCCGGCAGCAGGACTTCCTTGAGCATCAAGGTAAAGGTCTCGTCGCTTGCCGGGTTGTGCACGTCCACGGCCCAGGCGAGCGTTCCGTTGGGCCCGGTCTGCGGCTCCTCGCGACTGAACAGCGCGTCGATGACCGGCGTGGCCGCGCCCTCTGCGCCCTTCTCGCCCTCGTCGCCCTGCCAGAGCCCCAACTGCTCGCATCGCCAACGGATCACCGCCGCGGTGGCCGCCACGACGCCAGGAAAACGCCGCATCTCTCCGTTCGGCGGAAACGGCATCTCGAACGAACGCTCTTCCTGCACGGTGGTCAGCACATCGAGCTTCAGGCGCATCCACGTGGCGTCCTTGGCGCGAAGATCCATCGACAGTGTCTTCGCCAGCGCACCCAGGCCCCGCGGCTGCTCAGCGCCGTTGATCCAGACTTCGAACGGCGCTTGCTTGCCATCTTCTGGCAGTTCGCCGATGAAGAGGGCGAACTCGCCGTAAGGATGACGAACCATGTACGACCACGCGGCGTTCCCCGCCGGCAGGTCCGGGCGGCCCGGCCAGCGCAGTGACGCGAGCACCGGCTGCGGCATGCGTTCGAGCAGCAACCGTTCATTCAGCGGGCCGGCGTCGATCGTCATGGGTTGCTGCGCACCGGCCGAGGATGGCGTGCTCAGCACCGCGCCCAGCACGGCATTGGGCCGATAGGTGGCCATGCCCTTCAAGCCCGACTTCCAGGCACGCAGATACAGGTCCTTGAAATCCGCATAGGGATAGTCGGCGGGCACATTCACCGTCTTCGAGATGCCCGTGTCCACATGCGGCGCCACGGCCGCGACCATTTCCTCGTGCGCCTGCGCGCTCATTTGCAGCGCAGTCACGAAAGCCTCCGTGAGCGGCGCAGCCTCTCCCTTCAGGTGCCGATACAGCCGCCATGCGTGGTCTTCGACCGCATGCTCTTCAAAGCCGCCTTCGGGCGTGCGCTTGCGGCGCGTGTAGGTCCACGAGAAGGCAGGCTCGATGCCGTTGCTGACGTTGTCCGCGAAGGCGAGGCTGATGGTGCCCGTGGGCGCGATCGAAAGCAGATGCGAGTTCCGCAGGCCCGTCGCACGGATGCGCTCCTTGAGGGACGCGGGCAGCCGCGAGGCGAAGGTGTCGCGCCTGAGATAGAGGTCGGCGTTGAACAGCGGAAAGGCGCCCCTCTCCGCCGCGAGTTCAATCGATGCTCCGTATGCGGCATCGCGCAGGACCTCCGCAATGCGCCGGGCGGCATCGCGCGCCGCGGCGCTGTCGTAGCGCAGGTTCAGCATCACCAACGCATCGCCGAGCCCGGTAAAGCCCAGGCCGATGCGGCGCTTGTTGCGCGCCTCTTCACTCTGGCGCTCCAGGGGCCACACGGAGATGTCCAGCACGTTATCGAGCATGCGCACCGCCACGGCCGCGAGCCGCGCGAAGGCCCCCTCGTCGAAAACAGCATCCGCTTCGAAAGGATGGCGCACGAACCGTGTCAGGTCGATGGAGCCCAGGCAGCAGCAGCCGTATGGCGGCAGCGGCTGCTCGCCGCAGGGGTTCGTGGCCGCGATGCTCTCGCAGTACGAGAGGTTGTTGTCGCGGTTGATCCTGTCCAGGAACAGAACGCCAGGCTCCGCATGGTCGTAGGTCGATCGCATGATCTGGTCCCACAGCGTGCGCGCCGACACCGACCGATAGACCCACAGGCCGTCTTCGCGCTGGCGTTCACCGCCGCCTTTCCAGCGCGGTCCCGGTGCGGCGCGGTGCACCAGTTCGAAAGGCTTGTCTTCCTGCACCGCATTCATGAACGCATCCGTCAACCCGACCGAGATATTGAAATTGCTCAGGTCGCCCTCGTCCTTGGCATGGATGAATTCCTCGATGTCCGGATGGTCGCAACGCAAGACGCCCATCTGGGCGCCCCGGCGCGAACCCGCGGACTCGACCGTCTCGCATGAACGATCGAAGACGCGCATGTAGGACACCGGCCCGGATGCGCTCGACCGCGTGCTTTCAACCCAGGCGCCGCGCGGGCGAATGCGCGAAAAGTCGTAACCGACGCCCCCGCCACGGCGCATGGTCTCGGCCGCTTCGGTCAGCGCGACGTAGATACCAGGATAGCCTTCGTCGTCGGCCGCAATGGAGTCGCCCACCGGCTGCACGAAGCAATTGATCAGCGTTGCGGACAAGGCCGTGCCGGCCGCCGACTGGATGCGCCCCGCAGGCAGGAAGCCATCTTCCAGAGCACGCAGGAAGCGCGACTCCCATTGCGCGCGCAACTCAGGCTTCTCGGCTTGAGCGACCGCGCGGGCCACGCGCCGACAGACGTCGGCGATGCTGCGCTCGTCGTCCTTGGCGTACTTCTCGAGCAGCACCTCGCGGCTGATCGGCTGCACAGGCAGCGTCTCGCGCGTGGGCGTAGGCGAAGTCTTCAGGGCATCGGTATCCGTCGACATGGCGCACCCTCTCGGATGAAGCACAGGCGTACATGATGCGATGCCAACGGGTCTTTCGTCCAGCCCGGGGCCGGCGCCGCCGTTTTTGCTTCTTGAACCATGTCGCGGTAGGCTCGTGGCTCCCGCGCCCGAAGCGCAGCCGAGCCCATGGAAAAGCACTACCTCGCACCCCTGTTTTCCCCTGCCTCCGTCATCGTCTTTGCCGGAGCACGCGGTGAAACGGGCGGCCCGTCCGTGCCGGTGCTCGTCGAAGCACTGCAGGAGGCCCTGCGCGCGCAGCGCTTTGCCGGCACGCTCCACTTCCTCGACATCCACACAAGTGGAACGCTCGGCGATCTCGCCCAGGCCCGCGCGGATCTCGCCGTCATTGCGCTGCCGCCTCAGGAGATCGCCGCCGCGCTGGAGCTGGCGGGGCGCATCCGCTGCCGGGCCGCGTTGGTGATATCGAACGGCATCGACAACGGGCAAGCCGCGGCCCTCAAGAAGATCGCCCAGCGCGAGGACATGCATCTGCTGGGGCCCAACTCGCTGGGATTCCAGCGCCCGCATCTGCAACTCAACGCCAGCGTCGCGGGGCCGCTGGCCAAGCCGGGCTCGCTGGCGCTGGTGTCGCAGTCAGGCGCGCTCACTGCGTCCATGCTGGATTGGGGGCGCAAGAACATGGTGGGCTTCTCGGCGGTCGTGTCGGTCGGCCCGCACAGCAGTCTCGACATTGCCGAAGTGCTCGACTTCCTGGCGCACGACTCGCAGACGCAGAGCATCATCGTGTACTTCGAAGGCATCAACAACGCGCGCCACTTCATGAGCGCGCTGCGTTCCGCAGCCAACGCCAAGCCGGTGGTCGTACTGAAGGCCGGACGCAAGCCTGCCGGCAACGAAGCCGCGCAAACGCACAGCAGCACCATCGTCGGCAGCGACGATGTGTTCGATGCCGCACTTCGCCGCGCGGGGGCCGTGCGGGTGCGCTCTTTCGTGGAGCTTTTCTCCGCAGCCAAGTGCCTGGCCTCGCGGTACCGGCCCGTGGGGCGGCGGCTTGCAATCATCACCAACGGGGGCGGCCCCGGTGTGCTCGCGGCGGATTGGGTCAACGAAATCTCCCTCGACCTCGCCAAGCTGTCGCCGGCGTCGGTCGCTGCACTGACGCCCCAGTTGCCGGCATTCGCGTCGTTGTCCGACCTGATCGACCTGTCTGAAGACGCCACGCCGGTCAACCTGGAGGCGGCCATCGCGGCGGCCGGCAAGGACCCGGCTGTCGATGGCCTTCTCGCCATCTATTCGCCCAAGATCGGCACCGATGCATCGGCGATGGCGCGCGCGCTCGTCAGCGCGCACCGCTCCATCAGCAAGCCGCTGCTGTCGTGCTGGATGGGCGATGCGTCGGTCGGCGAGGCGCGCGCGATCATCAACGAGGCGGGCATCCCCACCTTTCGCACGCCGGAAGCCGCCGTGGGTGCCTTCGGCAACATCGCGGCTTTCTACCAGAACCAGCAATTGCTGCAGCAGATCCCGCCGCCCTTGTCGACGATGGCCAAGCCGGACATCGAAGGGGCCAGGCTGGTAATCGAAAGCGTGCTGGCGGAGCGGCGCAAGGTGCTGACCGAGATGGAGTCCAAGACCTTGCTCTCGGCCTTTCACATCCCGATCACGAGGACCCTGCTGGCACGCACTGCGCACGAGGCCATGATGATCGCGACGCAACTCGGCTTTCCGGTAGCCCTCAAGATCGATTCACCCGACATCAGCCACAAGTCTGACGTGGACGGGGTGGCGCTCAACATCATGAATGGCGCCAGCGCGCGGGACACCTACCTCGACATGGTGGAGCGCGTGAGGCGCCTGATGCCCGATGCGCGCATCAACGGCGTGACGGTGCAGAAGATGGCCCGGGCGCATCGTGGGCGCGAGATCCACGTCGGCCTGGTGACGGACAAGCCTTTCGGCCCGGTGATCGTCTTCGGCGCGGGCGGCACCATGATCGAACTCATCAATGACCGCTCGATGGAGCTTCCGCCGCTCAATACCTTTCTTGCGCGCCAGCTGATTGCGCGCTCGCGCGTGGCCGAAACGCTGGGAGAGTGGCGGGGCGCCAGCGCGGTCGACATGGAGGCCCTCGAGCAACTGCTGTTGCGTGTCTCCGAGATGGTGTGCGAGCTGCCCGAGCTGCGCGAGATGGACATCAATCCGATCATCATCGACGCTTCGGGCGCAGTGGCGGTGGATGCCCGCATCCTGATCGACAGTGCGTCGCGGCCAGCCAGTGGCCGCTCGAACGACTATCACCACCTGTCGATACTCCCCTACCCCGCCCGGCATGAGCGCGTATGGCCGATGCCCGGCGGCGGCATGTACACCGTGCGGCCCATTCACCCGGGCGATGCGCAGATGCTGCAGGAACTGGTGCAGCACTTGTCGCCGCAAAGCCGCTACTTCCGCTTCGTGTCCTGGTTCCAGGAACTGCCGGCGACCATGCTGTCGCGCTTCACGCTGATCGACTACGACCGCGAAATGGCGATCGTGGCGGTGTTCTCCGAGCGTTCCACCGATGCGTCGGGCGCCAGCCACGAGACGGAACGCATCGTCGGCGTGTCGCGCTACATCACCAACCCCGACCAGCGAAGCTGCGAGTTCTCGCTGCTGGTCGCGGATGAATTCAGCGGCAAGGGCATCGGTTCTAGACTGATGGAAAGCATCATCGAAGCGGCGCGCGAGAAGGGCCTCTCGGAAATCGATGGGCTCGTCCTGACAAGCAATTCGGAGATGTTGAAGCTGATGCGAAAGCTGGGCTTTTCGGTCAAGCGTTTCGACGAGGATCCCGATTTCCGGCTGGTGACCTTCAACCTCTGAACCGGGCGACGATGTTGCCGTCTCGCAGGAGGTCAAAATCCGCAGATGCAACAAGCCAGATTCACATTGCTTCGATTTCCTCGCATCGCCTCCTTGATGTTGACCGCGACGGCCGCGCTCCTCGCGGGATGCGCCTCCGCGCCGCCCGCTGGGACGTCATCGCCTGCCGTTGCCGCTCAGAGTACACAACCCACGGCGAAGCCTCCTGCAACAGCAACGCCAGTAGCGCCAACAGCCCCTGCAGTGCCGCCCGCCGACGACGCAGCGTTGCAGCAAAAATTCGCTGCGTGGGTCGCAGACTTCCGCACATCCGCGCGCGCGTCGGGCGTCAGCGAAGCAACGCTGCACAGCGCCTTTGATGGTGTTCAATTCCTGCCGCGAGTCATCGAACTCGATCGCGCCCAACCCGAATTCACGCGCTCCGTCTGGGACTACCTGGACAACACCGTGACAGCTCAACGCGTCGCGCTCGGCCAGGACAAGCTGCTTCAAGTGCGCACCGAAGCCGACGCGGCCGCACGCCGCTATGGCGTTCCGCCCAGCATCGTGGTCGCGATCTGGGGCATGGAAAGCAATTTCGGCGGCAACTATGGCAGCACACCCACCATCGACGCATTGGCAACGCTCGGCTTCGAAGGGCGCCGCGAAGATTGGGCAAAACGCGAATTGCTGTCGGCACTGAAGATCCTCGACAACGGCGACATCGTTCGCGAACGCATGATCGGCTCCTGGGCCGGGGCCATGGGCCAGACGCAATTTTTGCCGTCGAACTTCCTGGCCTATGCAGTGGATGCGGATGGCGACGGACGGCGCGACATCTGGGGCAGCATGGCCGACGTCACTGCCTCCACCGCCAATTTCCTGGCCCGTTCAGGTTGGCAAACAGGGCAGCCTTGGGGCGTCGAGGTTCGCTTGCCGGAGGGCTTCGAGTACGCCCGCGCGGACATGGCCGTGCGCCAGTCCTCCGCCCAATGGTCGGCCGAAGGAATCAAGAGCATCGACGGCAACGCACTGCCGGATTTCAGCGACGGCTCTATCCTGCTGCCCGCCGGCTCGCGCGGACCGGCCTTCCTGGTTGGACCGAATTTCCGCGCGATTCTTCGCTACAACAACTCCACCAGCTACGCGCTGGCGGTCGGGCTTCTCGCGCAACGGCTGGATGGCGGCCCGGGCGTGCAGGCGGCCTGGCCGCGCGACTTGGGCACTCTTTCGCGCAGCCAGTTGATCGAACTGCAGACTGCGCTCAATCAACTTGGCTTTGCAACGGGCGCACCCGACGGTGTCATGGGGCCGGCTACGCGCGATGGAGTGCGCCGCTACCAGCGCAGCATCGGAATGCCCGCAGACGGTTATCCCAGTGCGCAATTGCTTCAGCGTTTGCAGCAGCCGTAGCCGAAGCCTCCATCAACGAACAAAGGACGCGAGCGGTGGCAGCTTGAACCATGGCAAGGCTGCGTCTACATTGGGCGCGTTTGCACGGCGGTCTTTTTTTCTTCTTTCTTGAAAGTCCAAAGGATTCCCATGTCCAGGCTACGTGTTCAATGCTTTTCCGTTTCACTCGATGGCTTCGGCGCCGGGCCGAATCAGAATCTCCAAAATCCGCTCGGCGTTCGAGGGCCCGAGTTGATGGAATGGTTCTTTCCCACGCGCGTGTGGCGAAAGATGCAGGGCCTCGAAGGCGGCGAAACCGGCATCGACAACGACATGGCAGAACGAGCCTTCGAAGGCATTGGCGCGTGGATTCTGGGTCGAAACATGTTCGGTCCCGTGAGGGGCCCATGGCCAGACGATCGTTGGAAGGGCTGGTGGGGCGATGAGCCGCCATATCACACGCCAGTCTTCGTGCTGACGCAGTATCCCCGCGCTCCGCTCGCAATGGCTGGCGGCACCGAGTTCCGCTTCGTCACCGAAGGCATCCACGTCGCCTTGGCACAGGCGAAAGCCGCTGCGGGTGGGCAAGACATTCGCCTGGGAGGCGGCGTATCGACAGTCCGGCAATACCTTCAGGAAGGACTCATCGACGATCTGCATCTCGCCTTCAGGCCCGTGTTGCTGGGGTCCGGCGAGCATCTCTTTCGCGACATCGACTTGCATGCACTGGGTTATGAATGTGCTGATTCAGTCGCGGGTGAACGCGCAACGCATGTCTTTCTCAAGAAGCGCTGACACACCGCGGAAACTGAATTGTCGAACCTGAGACTTCCAGTCAGGTTGACGCTCTATGATTGACTCACATATTGACTCACATTTGGAAGCGATTAATTAATGACTCAAAGCTACAGCCAGATCCAGAAGCAGATCCAGACCCTGCAACTCAAGGCCGAGAAACTGCGCGACAAGGAGATCGAGGGAGTGGTGGCGCGCATTCGGGTCGCCATTGAACATTACCGACTGACGCCTGAACAACTGTTCGCCAGACTCCCCGCCGAACAAAAGACTCGCCGGCCGGGCAAATCGGGGGCCCGCGTCGCACGCTATGCCGACGGAACGGGAAACACCTGGGGTGGCATCGGCAAGCGACCTGACTGGCTGCGCGAAGCTCTCGCCGCCGGGCGAGCACTCGAAGAGTTCGCGACCGGCGCCGCGGCAAAGCCCAATGGGCGCGCCAACGGCGTAAAGCCGAAGAAGTCGCGCGTTCTGTACCGCGACGATGCCGGCCACACCTGGAGCGGCATGGGGCCACGTCCGCGCTGGCTGAAAGAAGCACTCGAAGGCGGCAAGACATTGGAAGAAATGTCCGCCTGACCGCCTGATCTTCCGGCCACTCGGTCTTTCGGCAGAGCCCACTCCACCTTCTTGCGGATGGACAGCGGCGGGTTCGCTGTGCTGAACTCGCACACGCCGCAATAGCGCGGAGGCCAGGCGAGGGACCCCGCAATGGATGACGAACAACAACGCGCGACGGCATGGCTGTCGTGCGACCTGGCCGAGTTGGCTGACGAGTTGCGGCTTTACGAGCCGACTCATTCCAGAGCCGAACCTGACTTCGACGTCGTGATCGTCGGCAGCGGGTATGGCGGCGCCATGGCATTGAGCGAGCTTGCGGGCCATGGCATCAATGGAAGGCCCCTGCGCATCGCCATGCTCGAGCGCGGCAAGGAATATCTGGCCGGCGCTTTTCCTTCCCGAATGGCCGACTTGGCGGGCCATGTGCGTTTCAGCAGGGCCGGCACCGGTGCGGTGCATGGAGAGACTCCCGGGCTCTTCGACCTGCGCATCGGCGGCGACGTGAATGTGGTGTTGGCCAACGGGTTGGGGGGCGGCTCCCTGATCAATGCGGGCGTGATGGCCGCGCCGCTGCCAGAGGTCTTGCAGCATCCGCGTTGGCCCGATGGCATCCGTCAAGACGCGGCACTGCTCGCCGCGATGGCCGAAGTCAGCGAGCAACTGAAGTCGACTTCGAGCCAGGCATTTGCTGGTCGCGGTGCCTTGATGAGCCAACTCGGCGGCGGAGTGGCGCACCCGGTCGACGTCACGGTGGCGCAGCATGACGACACCACAAGAGGCATCCGGCATTGCACGGGCTGCCGTGCCTGCGCCACGGGCTGCAACGAACGCGCGAAGTTGTCGCTCGACGTCACATTGATGGCCGACGCCTGTGCGCGGCATCCGGCGCCACTTCGCATCGTGACCGGCGCGACAGTGACCACCTTCGCAAAGCTGGGCGATCACGACTGGAAAATTTCGGTGACGCACACGGACACCGGCTTGCGCCGCCACATTCGCGAACCCTACGCATTGCGCACCCGGTGCCTCATCGTTGCGGCAGGCGCGCTCGGTTCCACCGAGCTGCTCATGCGTTCCCGCAACAACAAGCTCGCGGTATCGGCCGTCCTGGGGGAGCGCTTTTCCACCAACGGGGACAACCTGAGCACCATCTATCGACACGCGGGCGCCACACCTTCGGCGGTCGATCAGGACGGACCGACCATCACGCGGATGATCGATCTGCGCGAAGAGCACAACCGGCTCAAGAAGGACGACAAGCCCGTCGTGATCCAGGACTTGGCGATTCCGGCCGCGCTGCGTCGACTGCTCGAGGAAACCGCCACCACGGTCGCCACCATCCGCTCGCTGACCAAGGCCGACTCGACCCGTTATGCAGGCACGCCGGACGAACCCGACAGCGCCGGCATCGACAAGGATGCGATCGACAACAGCCTGGTGGTTGCCGTCATCGGGCACGACAGCGCGAGCGGGCGCCTCTCGCTCCCTCCCGATGCGGCCGAAGGCACGAAGGGCAACAAGGGCACACCGAAGGGGACTCAAGGCACGCTTGGCGTGGTCTGGCCGGGAGTGCGCAAGGACCCGAGCTTCGAGCACCATCAGGACATCCTCGAACGTCTGGTGCACCAGCAACTGCCGGGCGCGGCGGTTCTGCCGAACCCGGCGTGGCGTCCGCTTCCGGACATGCTGGAGCAGCTTTTCGGCCCGGCTCGCGGACCGGTGTTGACGGTGCATCCGCTCGGAGGCTGCGCGATGGGCGAGTCTTCCGCGACGGGTGTGGTCGACGAACACGGCCGCGTCTTCGAATGCGATGCGAAGGGCGGCGTCCACAAGGGACTGGTCGTGCTGGACGGCTCGATCATGCCGACTTCGCTCGGCATCAATCCATCGTTGACCATTGCGACCTTGGCGCGTCGAGCCATCCGCCATCTGCGCACCGAATGGGGCTTTGTTGCATTGGATGCCGCAGTGGAGCCGCCGAAACCGCCGAAAGCGCCATCGACATGGAATCCGCTGCGGCCGGTGTTTACCTATCCGACCCCGCCGAAGCCGGCGCAGCCGACGTGCATCGAGATGACAGAGCAGATGAAGGGACGCGTGACCATCGACTGCAAGGGAAAGCCGGTGCCGCTGGACATGGAACTGACGCTCTGGTTCGAGCCGGCGGCGATTCCCGATCTCATCGCCGCGCGCTCCAAGCGGCAGATGGTCGTCGACCCCACGCGCAGCCGCGTGCGGCTCTTCACGCCTTCGCCGATCCTGCCTGCCGTCATTGAACTGGGTGCGCCGGCCAGGCAAGGCTCTCCAGCCAAAGACATGGTCCTCGAAGCGCCAGTTCAGGGCGAGCTGACCATGATGCGCCACTCGCCGTCGGGCCGGCTCTCCCGCACGCTGTCCGGACTGTGGTCGTGGTTTCGCAATCGCGGATTCCGCGACGCTTCGCAATCGGTGATCGACTGGTTTCGCGGGCGCCCGTCCAAGGGTCGCGCGAGCATCTGGACGCTGGTCAAGTCGGTCTTCAACCTGGCCTCTCGCGCAGCGGACACCCGTTTGCTCGAATATGACCTGCGGCTTCTCGAGCCAGCCCACGTTGCCAAAACGCTTGGCGATGCGAAATGGGAGGACGGACGCGTTCGCGCAGTCAAGCGGCTGACCTACGAGCGTGCTGCGAATCCCGCCAATCAATGGATGTATGCGGATCTGGTCGACTTTCCTCATCGGCATCGCTCCGACGAGCGCAAGCCGATCAGCGTCGATCTGCCCTACTTCGCGAGCGTCAACGTCCCGTTGGCGCGGGTGGTGTCGCAATCCGATCAGGCAAGCGCATTGGTCGACGTCGCATCGCTCTTGCTGTATGTGTCGCGCGTCATGCTGCCGCTGCATGCATGGTCGCTTCGTCTTCCGGATCGGCCGGAGCCGCGTGAAGCCAAGCGGCTGCCGGGCGCCATCGAAGGGTTGCCGCTGCCAGACATCGTGGAGCTTGCCGTCGATCGGCTCAGGGACGACACCCCCGTCCACCTGCGCCTGACGCGCTACGGGCCGGGCGCGAAGCACGGGGCCAACCCCGTGATCCTCATCCACGG
Organism: Variovorax sp. 01N429; assembly: GCF_056399425.1. Classification (NCBI taxonomy): domain Bacteria; kingdom Pseudomonadati; phylum Pseudomonadota; class Betaproteobacteria; order Burkholderiales; family Comamonadaceae; genus Variovorax; species Variovorax sp. 01N429. The sequence continues at coordinate 16,458 of NZ_JBFTRG010000013.1, forward strand.
CTACAGCGCCAGCGGCACGACCTTCGCCCATCCGCTGCTTCCGGGGGGCGGGCTTGCCGGCGCGCTGTTCCGCGACGGGCGCGATGTGTGGGTGCTCGATCTGCGCAGCAGCGCCGGCATGCCGACGGCGCGCGAGCCGTGGTTCTTCGAGCAAATGGGTTGCCAGGACATTCCCCTGGCAATCGACCATATCTGCCGCTGCACCGGTGCGCAGCGCGTGGACGTCGTCGCGCATTGCATGGGCGCGGCGATGCTGGCGCTGGGCCTCTTCGCGGAGAAGCTGGAGCCCGGCGTCGACCGCTTTCCGAAACTGCGTGCGGCGCTGCACCAGCGTCTGGGCTGGCTCGTACTGTCGCAGGTCGGCCCCGCGCTGGTCATGTCGCCGGCCAATATGGCTCGTGCCTATGTCATGCAGTGGCTGCGACAGTTCGTGAATCTGGGAAGCTTCGAGTTCACGCCCGAGAAGCCGGGTACGGCAGACGACATGGCCGACCGCCTGCTCGCGGCCGTGCCCTACCCGCAAGCAGATTTCTTTCGCGAGAACCCGATGTGGCCCCCGGGCGCACGCACCACCTGGGCGGCGGCCCGGCACCGCATGGACGCCCTGTATGGCGTCACCTTCAAGCTGGACGGCATGTCGGATGCAGTGCTCGAAGCCATCGACGATTTCTTCGGGCCGATGAACTTGCAGACGGTTGCGCAAGTCATTGCCTTCGCGCGCTACGGCATCGTCACCGACCGCCGCGGCGATGGCGCCTGCATGGTGCCGAGCCGGATCGCGGAGGTCTGGCGGACCAGGGACTCCACACACCGCACGCTGTGCCTGCACAGCACCGAGAACGGGCTCCTGGACATCGCGACACGCGAGAGGATGATCGACCTGCTCAATGACGCGCATTGCGCGGGGCAGTCGATCGAGTTCCGCGACATGGGCCACCAAGACAGCCTGATCGGTCGCCGTGCGCCGGCCGTCTATCGCGCCATCTGCCAATTCTTGTCCAAGGAATCGAGCTATGACGACCAACCCCGCGTTGACCCCTCGGCGGCTGCTGCGCAAGATGCTGCCGCCGAGGTCCTTCGCTGCGCCGCCAATTCTTGAGAGCGACGGCAAGCTCACATTCCGGGCGAGCTTCGACCAGCGCAATGGGGTGCCGACGTCGGCGGTCCTCATGCCGGTAGTGGTGCACCAGGATCAATGGAAGATCCTGAAGGAAGGACAGCCCGTCGACCTGCGCGACATCCGGCGAATCGGCGCCGAAGCGGTCATGGCGGACGTTCTTGCCGACGGCGCAACCGTGACCACGACCCTCTCCTGGCCTTCCGGCACCGATCGTGCCGTGCTCCTGCTGATTCATCCGCAGACGAAGGTCGACGTGGAGATCGCGAGCGATCAGGACTTCGACGAGATCGTCGATCACAAGGAAGCCATTTCGCTCGAAAGCGGCGTCGTCACACGCCGGGGATCGGGAGCGGACGTGCCCAACACGCATGCAGCATTCGCCGTCAGCAGCTGCCAGTACCCTGCCGGCATGCTCGACGGCAGCGTGAGAGTGCGCAGCCGCGCACTGGACGATCGCTACATCGGACCCGCAGAGCGCTCGCTGTGGCGGCTGGGCGAGCGCCTGGAGAACGACGAGTCGATCCGCTTCACCGTGCTGACGGGCGATCAGGTGTACGTCGACCGCACGGCAGGCTTGTTCGATCCGAGCAAGCTGCTCGAACGGCTTGCCTTTGCATACGAAGCCTTCATGCTCAACGCCGGGCTGCAGCGCGTACTGCGCGTTGCCGGCGCCGAGATCTTTCCCATGCTCGACGACCACGAGGTCTCGGACAACTGGGAGCCCCGGCCGCGGGGCTTCGGGCACGACGAGATCCAGGACGAGATCAAGCAGAGCCGCCAGGCGTATGTCGCGCGCCAACGCAGCATGTGGCCGAAGTCGACCCACGACGAGTCGCCCAGCAAGGACCAGCTGTGGGTCAGCAGGCAGGTGCATGGATACCCGTTCTTCTTTGCCGACGCGCGCACGCAGCGAACGGGCCGGACCATCGAAAACCTGAAGGACGCCACCATCCTCGGCACAGGCCAATCCGACAACCTGCACACGTGGATCAAAGGCCAGCGCGCCTCGGACGGACCCAGCTTCGTGGTCTCTTCATCGATCCTGCTGCCGCGCTACCTGTCGATGCAGAAGTGCGGAGTCACGAGCGCATGCCACGCTGTCGCCCTGCAGACGGATTCGTGGGCGGGATACCCCAAGTCGCTGCACGATCTGCTGGCGTGGGTGTATGACGCCGAAGCGCATCGCATCGTCTTCCTTTCGGGCGACGAGCATCTGTCCTGCCTCGCCACGATCAAGATCGAACGCCTCGACGTGCCGGGCAAGTGCGTGACCGTTCATTCCATTCACAGCTCGGCGCTGTATGCGCCTTATGCGTTTGCCAATTCAAAGGTGGAAGATTTCGCGTCGCCTGACTGCTTCGAGTTCGAACAGGATGATCAGGATGACCACAGCGGCAAGCGGCGGCGATTCCGGTGCAGCGTCGAAACCTTCTTTCCGCGCACCGGTGACGGCTTCGCAATCGTCAGGCCTTGCCCGACGGGTGCCTCGTCCTGGCGGCTCGATGTGGATTTCGATGGTGCGGACGGGCAGGCGCGGCGGTCAATCCACCTTTGATCGCTCAGTGCGCGACCGATTCCACGGCGCGGCCCATGGCCTGGATCAGCTGTACGCCATCGACGGGCTTGTAGAGCACCGTGATCCCGGCTTTTCGCGCGTCGGCAATGCGCCGCGGTTCGGTCTCGCCGGTGATCATCAAGCCCGGCGCATCGCAGCCACGGCGCTTCAATGCCTCCCATGCGTCAAGGCCCGATGCGTTGTCGCGCAAGCGAAAGTCGATGAGCAGCACGTCGGGCGAGAAGCCCCCTGCGTGAATCTGCTCGGCTTCCTGTTGGTCGCTAGCCGAACGCACTTCCCAGCCGAGCGTGTCCAGCAAGGTGGTCAACGATTCCCGAATCTCGGGCTCGTCGTCGATGAAAAGAACCCGTCTGCGAACGCTGGTCGGATCGAATGCCGAATCGGCCCGATTGACTTCGGGGCCGACCCGCGCGGGTGACGGTATGCGCGGCAGCGAAATCTCGAAGACCGCGCCCTGGCCCGGCGCACTGTTCATCTTGACGCTGACTCCCAGCAGGTCGGAGATGCGCCGCACGATGGCGAGCCCGAGCCCCAAACCGCGGCTGCGATTGCGTTCCGGATTGCCGCCCTGGTAGAACTCCTCGAAAACATGCGCCTGCGCCTCGACCGGAATGCCCGGCCCGGTGTCGGACACGCGGATGCAAACTCTTTCCTCGTGCGCGCCGTCCGCGAATGCCTCGATCGATACATGGCCTTCACGCGTGAACTTGATGGCGTTGCCCACCAGGTTCTGCACGATGCGGCGCAGCAGCGCGACATCGGTCCGCACCCAGAGGCCTTTGTGATGCCCGCCGAGGCATCGAAGGTCGAGGCCGGCGGCATTCGCCACCGGCGTGAACGTTTCGCCCGTGTGGGCCAGCAACTGCATCACGTCGACTTCCTGCGACTCGGCACGCACCGCACCGGCGTCGAGCTTGGAGACTTCAAGCAGGCTGTCGAGCAGCGAACTGCTTTCCGACAGGGCGCGGCGAATGCCCTGCCCTACTTTGTCCAGCATCTCGTCGCCGCTCAGCCGTGCGAGTTCCTGCACTGTCGCCGCGTTGTACGACAGCGCCGTCAAGGGCTGACGCAGGTCGTGGCTGGCCGCGGCAAAAAACCGGGTCTTGGCTTCGCTCGCTTTTTCAGCCCGGTCGCGCTCGCGCCGAAGCGACTCGGACAGCGTGACGAGAGTCACCAGCGTTCGCCCCTCATCGCGCACATAAAAGGTGAGCACCGTGAACAGAAGAAGAAGCAGCGTCGCAATGGCCGTGCCGTCGATGGTGCCGCGCGTCAGCCATGCGATCGACAAGGTGCCCCCGATGATCGCCGCCCATCCAACATAGGTACGCAAATGCCCGGTCACAGGCGAGATCGCGCCGACCGCGCTGCCGACGAAGATCATCGTCAGGATGTAGTGCAGTTCACTCACGGGTCGCGCAAAGATCATCAACACCACCGAGGCGCGGACTACGGCCAGTCCCACCATGGCGGCGGCCGAGCGCGAGAGCCATTGCGCCGGCGTCACGCGGCCCGGCTGCCCAAGCCACAGCAAATAGATGACCCGCGCCACGTGCGCCGCCGCCATGACGGCGAACCAGATCCATGCATAGACGCCGAGCCCCGCTTGCAGGGCCACCCACGTGACGAAGGCGTCCGCGATGATGAGCGGCCCCAGAAGGCGGCGCAACTGCTGCATCGACAGGCGCGCCTGCTCCGCTTCGACGAGCGGCCTGAGTTCCGCGGCCGGAAGGCCGACGCTCGCGTCAGTGATCACCTGCACCCCTGACGCGAGCCTCGTGCGCCGCTTCTCCTCGCTTGTGTACGCCCACGATCTGAAGAATGGCTCGCACGTGCGTCTTCACCGTGGTGTCCGAAATGTCGAGATCCCGCGCGATCTGCTTGTCCGAGGTGCCCCGCATCAGCGCACGAAAGACCTCCGCCTGGCGGGGGGTCAACTCCGGGTAGAGCGCCTCGACATCGATCGGATGCACGACGCCGCTGGGCGGCCCTTCTCCTGCGCGGCCCGGGTGGCGCTGCGGACGGCTGATGCCGCCTCGCAAGGCGACACGCACTGCGTCGAGCAGCGCCGCGGGATCAGCGCCCTTGGAGACGTAGCCGGCCGCTCCGAGGGCGAGCGCCCGGTCCATGACGACGTCGCGGTCGTCGCCCGAGACGACGATGATGGGCGTATGGCTGTTTGTCTCGCGCAGCGCACGGATGGAGCGCTCGCCATCGTGCGTGCCGAGCCACCAGTCGAGCAGGACGAGTTCATAGGGAAAGGTTTCGATCAGCCGCTTGGCGCTGTCGAGATCGCGCGCCTTGTCCAGGGACGCGTCCGGCATGATCAATTGAAGCAGAAGCTCGAAGGAGTCGCCGACGAGTTGATGGTCTTCAATCCAGAGCGCGCGCATTTCAGATGTCTCCAGGGCTGCCTGCAACGCCGGCCAAATGTCCCAGAAGCCGCGGCAGCCGGAACGCAGCCTGGGAATCGCGCCAGACTACCACTTTGCAAATGCCGCCGGGGTCCTTCTTTTGGAGGAGCGGGCCCCTTGCGCGGAGAGGTGCGCTTCAGGTGATCAGGTCGTGCGAGCGCGCGAAATCCAGCAGTTCGCCGGGCGTGGAGATGCCGAGCTTCTCGAACAGGCGGGCCTTGAAGGTGCTGACGGTCTTGTGGCTGATGACGAGCGCATCGCCGATTTGGCGGTGGCTCATTCCGCGCGCCAATTGCTGCAGCACGGTGAGTTCGCGGTCGGTCAAGCTCGACAGGGGCAACCCACCGCTTTTCCGGAGCGCCAGGATGGCGGAATGCGGAAATACGCTGTAGCCCTCCATGAGCGATTTGGCGGCGTTGCGTACCATTCGCATGTCCTCGCTCTTGCTGAGGAAGGCGCCGGCACCCGCGCGCAATGCATGCCTTGCCAAAATGCCTTCATGCTGTGCCGTGAGCACCAGGATCTTGATGGCGGGATGCTCGCTCCGGATGTGCCCGATGAGAGCGAGACCGCTCATTTCCGGGGAGAGGTCCAGATCGAGGATGACCAGATCCGGCATCTTCTCTTGAATCATCGGCAGAGCGGCCGGTCCGGAATGCGGGGTGCCGATGACTTCGAATTCACCATCAGATTCGATCGTCGCCTTGACCGCAAAGCAAATCGCGGGATGGGCATCGACCACCACAACTGAGTACATGTCGCTTCCTTAGGCTCGCGCCGTTCAACGGTCGATGACTTGTGCGCCGCAAAATGCTTCGCACTGCCGCCTCCACGTCCTGTGAGGCGCCCTGGATTTTTTCACGACCCGAACTTCGAGATGCGTCTTCGCCGCTATGGAAACTGCCTTATTCCAATCAGAATTTTCTGATTCTCTCGGCCGCCATCAAGGTTTGCCGCGGCGATTCAAGGGCACACCCGGTGCCGTCGGTGCGTCGGCGTCGGCCTTCCCTTGGCCGATATTCACCAGCAGGCCTTGCATGGTCAGCATGCGCAGCGCCTCGACCTGCGTGAACTCCTGGTCCGTTGCGATGAACCGCATCTCGTAGCCGCCCAGGCGAATGGCGTCGCCGTGCGCGAGGACCTGGCTCTCGATCCGAATGTCGTTCACGTACGTACCGTTTCGGCTGCCGAGGTCGGTGATGGTGACGAAGGCCTGTTCCACCGCGATCACCGCATGGTCGCGGCTCGCCTGCGCGGAGTCGATGACCACGTCGTTGGCGAGGCCGCGGCCGATCTTGTTGTCGAGCGGAACGAGCTGCACCTGCCGGCTCTCGCCGGTCGCGGTCATCATGAGGAGCATCGGCATGGCGTCGACCTCAACAGAAGCGGGTTCCGCAGTCAGCAGGAACGAAAGCGAAGGTGTTCATGAGCCCTTGAGAATGTTGCGTCAACCAGACTATCGGCCGCCGAAGCCAATGCTGAAGGCCCGCAGCCCGCAGCCGTGCCCCATTTGTGGAATTCGGCCTACGCCGAATCGGCCTGTCCGGGGTGATTTCCGCGCAGGCTCGCCTCGTAGTTTCGTCCCATGACGGACGTTCGCAAAGGCCAGGCACCGGGGCAGCTCGAGCGCGAAGAGTTCCACGAGCGCTTTATGGATTCGTACCGTGATCCCGCATTCAACGCCGAAGCCGAGGCGCTGGGGCGCCTTGAGGCCGTCGCCTGGAAGGCTTACGCGGAGGGGCGCAAGAGTCCGGTCACCCGCAAGGCGGGCGCTGGATTTGCAGACCCCGAGTACGAGCTTTCAGTCGAATGGCTGGCGGCAAGCGAGCGCATCCAAAAGGCGCAGACTGAATGGGGCAATCCGGCGACGCCTTCGCGCGTCCTGCTCGTCAACGGCTCGCCGCGAAACGACGGCACCTGTCCCGGTGAGATGTCGAAAACGCATCGACTGCTGCAGTTCGCGCGCGAAGTGCTCGAAGGCCAGCAGATTCACACGGACGTGCTCGACCTGAGCATGCTTACATCCGAGTACGGGCGGAAGATCCACCCCTGCAAAGGCTGCGTGGCGACGGCCATGCCGCTGTGCCACTGGCCTTGCAGCTGCTACCCGAATCATTCGCTGCGGCAGACGGGCGACTGGATGAACGAGATCTTCGAACGCTGGGTTGCGGCGCACGGCGTGATCCTCTTCACGCCGACCCACTGGTATCAGGCCACCAGCGCGCTCAAGCTCATGATCGATCGCCTGGTGTGTGCGGACGGCGGCAATCCCGATCCCACATCCACGCACGGCAAGAAGCCCGAAGAAGCCAAGGAACTGGAGCTCAAGGGATGGAACTACCCCAAGCATCTGAAAGGCCGCGCCTATGGCGTGGTCGTGCATGGGGACGTGGCCGGCATTGAAAGCCTGCGGCGCAATCTCAGTGACTGGCTCGACTGGATGGGCCTGGTCGATGCCGGCGCCGTAGCACGGCTCGATCGGTACGTCGGCTACTACGAACCCTATGCAACCAGCCACCAGGCGCTGGACCGAGACCACGGCTTGCACGAGGAAGTCCGGAACGTCGCGCGTGCAGTGGCTCGCACCGTCGAGCAGCTGCGAACGGGGCAGTTGAAACCCCCAGGTTCGGGGCTCCGGGACCCGCGGCCCAAGTGAAAACAGGGCGGATTTCACGAACCCGCGCGGTAGGCGAATTCACCTTCCAGTTACATGGCGTTACCATCGCCGCATCCTGAACAGAGTTAGTTGCCCCGCGCGTCGTTTGTTCAGCCGATTGGACTGAGCAAGAACTGCGAGCGGACGCTTGAAGAAGAAGAAGAGATCCCTGAGCCGGTGCGGACTGACCGCCACCTTGGCGTTTGCAGCGGCCACGGCCGTCGCCCCATCCGCCGCCGCACATGCAGGCTCCGCAGAAGTGCAATTCGACATCACGCGCTTCCAGGTCGAAGGCAATACGTTGCTTCGGGCTTCGGAAATCGACAGGCGCGTCGTTCCACTCCAGGGCCCGGGCCGCACGTATGGCGACGTGCAACTGGCCGTCGAGGCACTGCAAGACGCCTACCGACAGGCGGGCTACAGCACCGTCGCCGTGGGGTTGCCCGAACAGGAACTGACGGGCGGCGTAGTTCGCATCAAGGTGACCGAAAGCGTGATCGCGTCGGTCACCGTCGTCGGCAACCAGCATTTTGGCGCCGACAACATCCGCGCCAGCATCACGCCGCTGCAAGTGGGGCAGCCGCCGAGGCTGCGCGCGATTTCGGAATCGCTCCAGCTTGCCAACGACAACCCGGCCAAACAGATCGGCGTGACGCTGGCGGAGGGCGCCACGCCCGGCACCATCGATGCGAAGGTTGCCGTCAACGACTACCGCCCGCTTCGCGTGATCGCGACGGTCGACAACACGGGAGTGCCATCGACCGGCACATGGCGCACCGGCATCGCTCTCCAGCACGCCAATCTTTTCGACCGGGACCAGGTCGGAACGCTCGCCTATACCACCTCGCCCGACAAGCCCGAGGGCGTGCGGATGGACCTCTACTCATTGGGCTATCGCATTCCGTTTTACGGAGCGGGCGACAGCCTGGATTTCATCTACGGCAAGTCGAACACCAATTCGCCGGCCGCTTCGCCGACGCTCGGCGGCGTGCTTGGCTTCACCGGCAAGGGCAACGTGTACGGCATGGGCTGGAACCATTTTCTCGGCCGTGACGGTGAAAGCTCCGCCAAGCTGGTGCTCAGCCTGAACCACAAGAACATCGACTCGCGCTGCAACATCGGCGGCGAGGAGATCAGCATCGAAGGGCCAACCCCGCCTATCGCCTCTTGCGTGCCTTATCAGACGACGCCGCTGAGCCTGAGCTATGTCGGCCAGCGCGACGGGATCGACCAGAGCCTGAGCTACACGGCTGGCGTGTGGCGCAACATCCCGACCGGCAGCCGCTACACCAACGTCGACGGGCGGGTCGACCGCTATTCGTATCTCACCTCCGGCAACCGCGACACCATCGACGGCTTCATGGCCGTCAACGGAGCGGTCGCCTTCAACAGGGCATTGGCGGGCGGCTGGCAGATGCGCCTGGCGGCAACGGGGCAGTACACCTCTTCGCCCTTGGTGAGCAGCGAACAGTTTTCGCTGACCGGCGCGACGCTGGTGCGCGGCTTCGAGGAGCGCGCGGTGGTGGCCGACAGCGGCCTCGTCGTCAACGCGGAAATCTACACGCCGGAACTGGCAGGGTGGGCCGGCATCACGGGCCAATGGCGGATGCTCGCGTTTCTCGACGCCGGGCACGGCAGCAACAACCGCGCGGATGGCGTCTCCGTGCCGAGCACGGTCAATGTGTCGAGCGTCGGCATCGGCACGCGCTATGCCTGGACGCGCGACTTCAATTTGCGACTGGACGTGGCTCGCGTGCTCGACCCAGGCACTGCGCCGAACGAGAAGCGCGGCGACTGGCGTGCACAGTTTCTCGCGGTGCTGGCGTACTGAAGACAACAAGTCGACAAGAAGAAAAAGGAAAGATCCCAATGCGCTGCTTCAGACTCCGTCATCTGCCGTTCGTCATCGCCACGCTCTGCGCCGCAACCAGCCCGCCGCTGTGGGCGCAGGTGCAACCCGGCGCGCTGCCGACGGGCTGGAACGTCACCTCCGGCAACGCCACCATCTCGCGAAACGGCACCACGCTCAACATCAACCAGACGAGTTCGCGAGCGCTGGTGAACTTCCAGACCTTCAACGTGGGCTCGGGTGCCGTTGTCGACATTCGCCAGCCGGGCGCGCAATCCGCGCTGCTGGCGCGTACGACCGGCGGCAACGCTTCGCAGATCGACGGGCAGATCAAGGCCAACGGCGCTCTGTGGCTCATCAATCCCGCCGGCATCATGGTGGGCGCAGGTGCGCGCATCGATGTGGGCACCTTCGTCGCCAGCACGCTGGGCGTGAGCGACAGCGACTTTCTCGCAGGCCGGCTCACCTTCAAGAGCGGCGCCATGGCGGGCGAGGTGCGCAATGCGGGCACCATCAACGCGGCCAGGGGCGGCAGCATCTACCTGGTGGCGCCGAGCGTGGTCAACACGGGCGCGCTGAACGCGCCGAATGGCGAAGTGCTGCTGGCCGCCGGGCAAAACGTGCAACTGATGGACACCGGAACGCCCGGCGTTTCCGTCGAGATCACCGGCACTCCGGGAGAGGTGAAGAATCTCGGACGCATCGTTGCCGAAGCGGGACGCATCGGCCTTGCGGCCGGCCTGGTGACCAACAGCGGAGAGATCCATGCCGACAGTGCGGTGAGCGAGGGCGGGCGCGTTTTTCTTCGCGCATCGGGCGACGTGAAAACATCGGCTGCATCGGACATCAGCGCCAACGGCACCACGGGTGGGCGCGTGGAATTGATCGCCGACGGCGCCGCATCGATCGACGGCAGGGTCGCAGCCACGGGCAGCGCAGGCAAGGGAGGCTACATCGACACTTCGGGCCATCGCTCCCTGGACGTCGTCAACGCGCCGGTGGTGGGCCGGGGCGGAGAGTGGCACATCGATCCGTTCAACATCGACATCGTGGAGTCCGGCCCGACGTCAGGCATGGACGGCGCGCTCGTTTCCAACGAGTCCGGCGCGCGGATCAGTGCCGGCACCATCGCAGCGCAGCTCGATCAGGGCGCCAACGTGAGCATCACCACGGGCACGGGAGATCCGAGCGTCGATTTGACGCACGGCGACATCACAGTCTCGGCCGCCATCACGAAGGCGGGCAGTGCCTCTTCGGCACTCACGCTCAACGCCAGCAACAACATCACCATCAATGCGCCGATCACCAGCGTCAACAGTGCGCTCGGGCTGAACCTCAACAGCAACTACCAGGCCAACTATCCCGCTGACGATCATGCGGTGAAGCTCAACGCAAACCTGGATCTGCACGGAGGCGTGCTCAACGTGTCGGAAGGCTTGGGCGGCAATGGCAACGGCACGCTCGACATCGGCGCCGGAACGACTTCCCTGGGCATGGTGACGTCCTCGATCAACGCAGCCACTGTCAACGTGCTGCCGAACGCCACCTTGGCGATCTACCGCACCGGGTCCGCGCTGACAGGGAGCTTGAACAACGGCGGCACGGTGGTGGTCGCCTCCCCGGGACCGGCGGCTCTCGACCACGGCGGTACGCATACGGGCGAGTTCTACGTCGCGCCGGGAGCGGGGCTGTCGATGTCGGGCGGCCAGACTTTCAACCCCGGGACCTCTTTCACCGGAAGCGGCACTGTGGAGTGGGCCGGCGAGGTCGCGATCGGCACTTCCCTGCTCTTCGTCAGCGGCGGCAATGCGCTCGTATTGCACGACACCGACATGTGGGGCCTTGGCTCCAGCATGCTGTCGACGCGGGGCGCAGGCGTGGTGGTCGATGGCCGCGTTGCGCTGCACGGCTCGGCCGCCTGGACCAACGGCACGAGCGTGGCGGTCGTGGGCAACGGCGCAATTTCATCGTCCGACGAAGGCACGCGCTTTCAGAATGACGGGATCATCACCACTTCCGGGACCGAGACCTATGTCTTGCGCGGCGCCGGAGGCGCGATTTCCAACTTCGTCAACAACGGCAGCCTGGTCAAGACGAGTGCGGTGGATCAGGTCTACACGGGCTTTGGCAGCACCGCAAGCAGCGTGGTGCGCTCGGAGGCCGGTTCGCTCAGCGTGACGAGTGCGCAATTCGATGGGCAAGTCCAGGTCGCGGGCGGCGCGCAAGTCACGCTCGACAACGTAGCGCTGAACAGCCATGCCTCCTTTTTCGGCGCAGGCACGATGGTGTGGCAAAACTACATCACGCTGACGGGCGCCGTGGACGTCGGCGCCGGCGCACCCGAGCTGTCGCTGGGGCCGAACACGGTGATCAATGGGCAGGGCAATGTGCTCACCACGCGCAATCTGGTGCATGCGGACGGGGCGCAGGTCACCTTGCTCGATCAATCGGTCTGGAACAACCTCGGAACCCTGAGCGTCGGTCCGGCAAGCACATCGGCGTTGATCCTGCAGGACGGGGGCAGCTTCAACAACCAGGCCGGCGGGAAGGTGCTCATCAACCAGGGGTTGCTCGATGCGACCTTCGACGAGGCGCACATCAACAATGGCGCCATCGTGCTCCAGGGCGGCGGTACGCTGCGCACGGGCGGCACGGACATCTACAACAACGGCAGCATCAGTGGCAGCGGCACGCTTGCGATGGGCGGCGCCAACGGCGGCACGCTGTTCAACAACGGCATCGTGGCGCCAGGCACGAGTGCCGCGGTCGGCACGCTGTCCGTGCAGGGCAACTATCGTCAGGGCAGCAGCGGCGTGCTCGACGTGAAGCTGGGCGGACTGGGCGCCGGCGAGTTCGACTTGCTCGACGTCGACGGCTCTGCGCGCCTCGGGGGCACGCTGCAGGTCCATGCCCTCGGGACTTTTGCGCCGGCGAACTCGGGGTCTGCGGACTTCGTGGTCGCGCGCGGCGGCAACAATACCGGCGCCTTCGATCAAGTGGTGGCGTCGGCCGTCTCGTACCCTGCCGGTGTGGCGACGCTGGCGGTCAGCTATCCCGCACAAGGCACCGCCGCGGCGCGCGTGACGGCGACCGTCGTCCCGTCTTTGAATGCGTGCATCGCCAATCCGTCCGCCGCCGGTTGTGCGAGCGTCCTGCCGTCGTTGCCGACCTGCATCGCAGCACCGGAGACGGTGGGTTGTTCGGCAGTGTTGCCGTCGGTGGCCCTCTGTACGGTAAGTCCCGGATTGGCGGGCTGCCAGGTGGTTCTCCCGCCGACAACACCGACACCGACACCGACACCGACACCGACGCCTACGCCTACGCCTACAGAGCCAGCAGCGCCAACAACGACAACGACAGCACCCTCGCCTGACATCTGCACCATCGCGCCGGATTCAGCGCTCTGTCAGGTGCTGGCACCGCCGATCGCATCCGCATCCGCGAAGCCGGCCGTGCAGGCGTCCAATCAAGTCATCAATACGATCAACACAATATTGGCGCCGCCCTCGTCCAGCAGTACGAGCGACGACGGCAAGGGCCCGGACAAGGCCACGACCAAGGCAGCGGACAAGAGCGACACCAAAGAGCTTGCCTCCGCGGACAAGTCCGGCACCAAGAACGAGCCCGTCAAAAAGATGTACTGCAATTAAGGAGCAACGCATGAATCCAAACAGCCTTCTTCGCTTGCCTCTTGCTGCCCTGTTGTTCTCGGCCCACGCTGTGTTCGCTCAGGCAGTCGGTACGGTCACCGACCTGTCGGGCATGCTGGTTTCGAGAGCGTCCGACGGCACGAGCAGGGTGCTTGCCGTGAACTCGCAAGTACGCGAGGGTGACACGCTCTCGACCCAGCGCGACAGCTACGCCCGGATCGTCTTCAAGGACGACGCCGAAGTGCTGCTGGAGCCCGATTCGATGCTGGTCGTCACCCGCTACACCTACGACGCCGACAAGCCGCAGCAAGACAAGGTCGAACTCGGTCTGGCGCAAGGCGGCGTTCGCACTTCCGCCGGCAAGCTCGCACGCCGCAGCACGGAAGCGACGGTGATCAACACGCCTGTGGGAGTGCTCCAGGGGAGCGCCAGCATGGTCGTGTCCCTGACTCCGCCCCGTCCCTGATTGCCGAGAGAGAAAACCATGAACAAGTTGCTGATCGTCCTGATGTTCGGATGGCAGTGGGCAGCGGCCTCGGCCCAGGTGGCGCCCCCGTCTGCGCCGCGTGCTCCAGGGCTCTACGTGCAAGTCCTCGACGGCCTGATCCATGTCACCAATCCGGCCGGCACGACAAGCTTCGCGGCGGGGCAGTTCGGCTTCACGCCATCTCAGGTGAAGCCCCCGGTCGTCTTGCCAGTCAATCCTGGCATTCGTTTCACGCCTCCGCCTTCTTTCGTTCCGGTGTCAGGAAATCCATCAACCTCGCCCGCAAAGTCCAACACGGTGGATTGCGAAGTGCGATAAAGATGGAGACAGAGATAGGCGCCGCCCCGGCGCACAATGCGCCAGGAGGCTGAACCCATGAGTCCCATCCTGGTCGGGCTGATCGTGCTTGCCTGCACCTTTTGCGGTGCGCTCGCGGGCATGGTGCTCCACCGGAAGCTGCCAGCGCACCACAAGGCAGAGAACTCCAGAGATGTCGTCAAACTGGTCCTGGGCTTGATCGCGACCATCTCCGCGCTCGTCATGAGCCTGCTCATCGCGACGGCGCATTCGGCTTACGTCACGCAAGAGTCGGAAGTGCAGGCGCTCGGAATTCACATCGTCCAGCTCGACCGCGTGTTTGCGGGCTATGGGCCCGGTGCGGCGCTAGCGCGAAACATGTTCCGCGGACTGGTCGCGGCCAGGCTCGAACAGACATGGCCGAATCGTGGAGAAGCCAAGGCGAGTCCCGAAGCCTCCCGCGCCACGCGCGAACAGAACGAGGCGCTCATCGAGCATGTGGTCAACATGCAACCATCGACGGACAGCCAACTCTTTGCAAAGACCCGTGCCCTGCAGCTCCTCACCGAAATAGGCGATGAGCGGCAGCTGCTGCACGAACAGGCCGGCGGCTCCATTTCATGGCCGTTCCTCGTGGTGCTGGTGTTCTGGCTGGTGGTCCTGTTCGTGGGCTTCGGCTTTCTCAGCCGCAGCAACGGGACTGTGCTGGTCGCGCTCTTCGTTGGATCGCTTTCCGTGGCGGGCGCGATTTTCCTGGTGCTGGACATGAACCAACCCTTCAGCGGACTGATGCATATCTCCAATGCGCCGCTTCGCATTGCGCTGGAGACGATCGGCCGGTAGGCCTCTGATACAGCGGCCCGCAGTCAGTCGCCTTCACAGACCACCCGCGCTTCGTGAACCAGATGGTCGCGCACCAGCGCCAAGCCTTCGTCATCCTCGCTCACGCCGCGCAGCGCCTGCACCATGTCGGCGTAGTCCAGCGCCAGCAGCATGCGGATCCCGTAGCACTGGGATTGGGAGAACTGGCCAAGTGCAGTCAGCGCCTCGAGCTTTCGGGTCGCCTCGTTGGGCGCCAAGAGGTTCAGTTCGATCAGCTCGAGCACATGGCTGATCTGCTCGGCGTTCAGGATCTGCGAATCGGACGGCATGAGGGTTCCTTTCGGGGTGTCGCCTCAGTCTCAGCCGCACAACTTAAGCGGCGCTGAAAACGCCTGCGTCATCGCTCAGCGCGCGTGGGCCTCCGCCCATCGCACGATGTCGGCGGCGCCCATGGCGCCCGCCTGCCGGGCAACTTCGCGCCCGCCCTTGAAGAGCGCCAGTGTGGGAATGCTGCGAATCCCGAAGCGCGCGCCCAGGGCCGGCACCGCCTCCGTGTCGACTTTCGCCAGGCGGATGTTCGGCTCCAGCCGCGCGGCCGCCTGCTCGAAGCCAGGGGCCATCTGGCGGCATGGCCCGCACCACGGCGCCCAGAAATCGACGAGCACCGGAATCTCGTTGCGCGCGATGTGGCGGTCGAACGCCGCTTCGTCGAGCGCCGTCGAGCGCCCCTCGAAAAGCGGCCGGTGGCAATTTCCGCAATCGGGCGCGCTGCCGAGTTGTTCGCGCTTGACCCGGTTCGTGGTGTTGCAGTGCGGGCAGACGATGTGCAGCGATTCATTCATGGCAGTTCCTTCGGCATGGCCTCGATCCGGTTGACCTGAGGGCTTCCGCGCCGTTTTGCAAGGTCTGAAGGGTCACTCGATCCGTGGCAGCATGACGCTTCCCCGTTCCGAGAGGAGCAGCACCGCAATGCGAAGTCGAAGCCACCTGAATGCCGCGATCTTCTGCGCCGCTTGCGTGGCCAGTGCGACCGCGTCCGCCCAGCAGCCACCCGATGCCGCCAACGCCCAGCAGCGCTATGAGCGAGCCATCGCCTATTGCAACAACTCGAATTTGCCGCGTCCGGAGCGCGACGCCTGCGTGCGGGATGCCGGAAGGGCCTTCGATCGCGCTCGCGGCGGCGGCCCGGCGCCCAACTCGCCGCCCCCGCAGACGAACGACAACACCATCACTTCACCCGATGGCCGATCGACGATCGTGCTGCCCGCCGGAGGCTCCAAGCCTGTGCAGCAATGAGCCTTGCTACGACGCACGGGTAGCTTTCGGCACGTTTCGGGCAACCATGTCTTCCTCCTTGAGCGCGCCCATGCGCTCGAATATCAGGTCGTGCAGCGCCTGCGCGGCGAGCGAAAGACTGCCTTCTCGCCGTTGCACAAGATGAATCGTGCGACTCAGTCCCCTGGCGGAGATCGGCCGGGTCAACAGCGACTCGCGTTGAAAGTGAAAGAGCGTCAGCGTCGGCACGACACTGATCCCGACGCCTGCTTCGATCAGGCCCGTCACGGTCGCCAGGTGTTCGACTTCGAAGACGGTGTTCAGTCGCAACGGATGAAGCGCTGCGTCGAGCGCCTGGCGCACGCTGCTGTTCCGGGTCATCTGGATGAACGGAAAAGGCGCGAGTTGCCGGGGCAACAGGCGTGCGACCTTGGCCAGGGGATGATCGCTCCGGCACACGAGATGAAACCGGTCGCTGCATAGCCTGGCGCTGCGCAGATCGGCTGCCGGCGCCGAATGCATGCTGCCGGCCGAAAGCGCGAAATCGGCTCGATGATCGCGAACATGTGCAATGCACGCATCCGAAAGTGCATCGTGCAACTCGACGGCGATGCCCGGCCACGCCTGCATGAACTCCGCGAGGATGGCAGGCAACCAGCCGGCCGCGAGCGACGGCAAAGCCGCAACACTCACGCGGCCCTTTTTCAGCGCCACCCGATCGCTCAAGTCGCTGATCAGGTCCTGCATGTCTTCGAGCAAGCGCCTTGCCGAGCCCTCGAACTGGCGCCCTTCGGGCGTCAATTGCACGCTGCGGGTGTCGCGGTCGAAAAGCCGCGCGCCGACCGCGTCCTCCAACGTGCGAATGAGCGCGCTGAAGGCCGGCTGCGACAGATGGCAACGCTGAGCGGCCCGTGTGAAATTGCGCTGCTCCGCCAGCGCCGTGAACGCGCGGAGTTGGCGAGTCGATAAATCGGCGGGCCGCATGATTATTTGAAACTCCAATGAACTGATTCGAACTTTCGATTTTGCAGATAACCGGCGTAGCCGTAAATTGCGGGCACCAGAGACAACCGCCCGAACATGAATGCGTCAACTGTTCCATTGCTGATTGGCTGCGCCGCCGGCTTCTCCGGCGACCGCACCGATGCGGCGGGGCCGGTGGTCGACACCTTGATCGCGACACTCGCAAGCGGCCCGGCGGGGCAACGCGCCTTCCTGATCTTCGAAACCCTGGCAGAGCGCACGCTGGCGCTCGCGCAATTGCGTCGCCGCGCCGATCCGGACACCGGGTACGAACCCTTGCTCGACGAGATGCTGCGCCCGATGCTCAAGCGCTGCCTGGACAACGGCATTCGCATCGTCAGCAATTTCGGCGCCGCCAATCCGCGCGCGGCGGCGCGGCACATCGCTCGCATCGCCGTGGAACTCGGCGCGCCCGCGCCGCGCATCGCCGTGGTCGAGGGCGACGATCTTTCGGCGCCGGAACAGCGTGCGCTGTTGCGCGAACAACTTGGCGAAGGCCTCGACAAGCTGCGCATCGTGAGCGCCAACGCCTACATCGGCGCCGAGCCCATCGCAGCCGCACTCGACGCAGGTGCCCAGGTCGTCGTATGCGGACGGGTCGCCGATCCGTCACTCGCCGTCGGTCCTGCGATGTCGCACTTCGGCTGGCGTCCTGACGATTGGGAAAAACTCGGCCGCGCGACCATGGCGGGCCATCTGCTGGAATGCGGCGCGCAAGTCTGCGGCGGCTATTTCGCCGACCCTGGCTTCAAGGAAGTACCCGGGCTCGACAACGTCGGATTTCCCATTGCAGCAATCCAGGCCGATGGCAGTTGCACCATCGGCAAGTCCGCCGGAACGGGTGGCCTGGTGAACGAGGCGACGGTCAAGGAGCAACTGCTTTACGAGGTGCATGACCCGTCCGCCTATCTCACGCCGGACGTCACCGCCGACATCAGCGAAGCCCAGGTCAACGCCGCCGGAGCCGATCGCGTCGAGCTGACCGGTGTGCGCGGCCATCCTCGCCCAGCGCACTACAAGGTGAATGTGTGCCACGAAGGCGGTTGGCTGGCAGAAGGCGAGATTTCATACGCCGGCCCGAGAGCGGAAGCTCGCGCGCGACTGGCGGCCGACGTGCTGCGAAGCCGCCTGAAACGGCTCACACTTCGCATCGACCTGATCGGCGCTGTGAGCATCCTCGCCGACGACGGCGGCCGCATGCTCGAGGCCACACCCGACCGCGGTGCCCGCGACGTGCGCCTGCGAGTCGCCGCCACGCACGATGAGCGCGCCGAAGCCGAACGCCTGATCCGCGAAGTGACGGCGCTCTACACCTGCGGCCCGGCAGGCGGCGGCGGAGTCCGCGGAACGCTCACGCCGCGGCTCAATACGATTTCATGCCTGCTGCCGCGAGAAGCGGTGCCGGCCCGCTTCGAAATGGTGTCGCCATGAGTTCGACCCTGGTTCCCCTCTATCGCGCAGCGCACGGGCGCACCGGCGACAAAGGCGATCGCTCCAACATCAGCGTCATTGCCTGGCATCCGGACTTGTTCCCATTGCTCGTCGAACAGATCACAGCCGACGCAGTCGCCGCGCAGTTTCGCCATCGAGCGCCGAGCCGCGTGCAGCGCTTCGTATTGCCGAAGCTGCACGCCATGAATTTCGTGCTCGACGCAGTGCTCGACGGCGGCGTCAACGATGCCCTGAACCTCGACACACATGGCAAGTCGCTGTCGTTCCTGTTGCTCGACATGGCCATCGAAGTTCCCGAGAAGCTTCGGCACCTGCTCATGGGCAAGACGGACCACTGAAGGCCGATCGCGGACTTCCCTTTTTTGAATTCAACCACCATCCGGAGACAACAAGACATGACCCGCATTCACTCGATCGCACTCGCTGCCGCGATCACTGCCCTTGGCCTCGCGCCTGTGCTGGCGCAGGCCGATGGGTTTCCTGAAAAGAGCATCACCTTCGTCGTGCCCTTCGCTGCCGGCACCGCGACCGACCAGATCGCGCGGGCCATCGGCAACGCGGTCGCGGCTGAAACCAAGCAGGCCGTGGTCATCGACAACCGGGCTGGCGCCAACGGCTTCATCGCCGCTCAGAACGTGGCCAAGGCGGCGCCGGACGGCTACACCGTGCTCATCACCACCAACACCACGCACGCAGCCAACGAGCACCTCTTCAAGAAGCTGCCCTATGACCCCGTGAAGGACTTTGCGCCGATCACCGCGCTGGGCAAGGGCGGACAGATCATGGTGGTCAACCCCTCATTCCCTGCGAAGACGGTCGCCGAATTCATCGCGCTTGCGAAGAAGGAACCCGGCAAGTACAGCTTCGGCAGCGGCAGTTCGTCCAGCCGCATGGCGGGCGAACTGCTGCAGCAGATGGCCGACATCAAGCTGCTGCATGTGCCATACAAGAGCAACACGCTGGCGGTGACGGATCTGCTCGGCGGCCAGATCAATATGATGATCACCGACACCGCGACCGGACTGCCGCAGGTCAAGTCCGGCAAGCTGCGCGCGTTGGGCATGTCCAGCAGCAAGCGCTCGCCCCTTGCGCCGGATGTTCCAACCATCGCCGAGGCGGGGGTGAAGGGCTACGAAATGGGCTACTGGTTTGCCGCATACGCGCCGGCGAAGACGCCACCCGCCGTGGTCAAGCGGCTGAACGAACTGCTGGTCAAGGCCGCCCATACCGAAGCCGCGAAGACGGCCTTCTATGAGCCGACCGGCACCGAGGTGTTCACGAACTCGCCCGAAGAAATGGCGAAGTTCCAGGCGGCCGAATCGAAGAAGTGGGGAAGCATCGTCAAGGCGGCGGGGATCGAGGCTGAGTAAAAGGTAAAGGCGGGAGCGCGGACCGGATTGGCAGCTTGCAGGCGCTAAGCTTTGCCGGATGAACTTTCGATCCGACGCGGTACGCGCGTCTGCCGCGCTGATACTCCTGCTTGCTTTCGGCCCGACCGGCATCGCCGTTTCACCAGCCCGCGCCGAACCGGCCTCCAGCCCCAGTTGGGGCGCGATTGCAGCCATGTCAGGCTGGTACGGCTTCTCCTACAACCACCCATCCCGCGAAGAAGCCGAGCGCACGGCACGCGCCCAATGCGATCGCGCGGCGGGACGTCCGGGCACTTGCGTGGTCCGCGCGTACTTCGATCGGACTTGCGGCGCACTGGCGACCGGCAACTATGGCGAATGGGGCACCGCACTTGCTCGTACCGCGAGCGATGCCGGGGTGGCGGCCGTCAGGGAGTGCGACAACCACCTTCCCACGGAGCCCTGCAAGCTGGTCGTCAGCGTGTGTTCGCCGCGCTGAGCCAATGAAGGCTCTCAGGTCTTCGACTCACGCAGTAGGCAACTTGTAATCGCGAAACTGCTCGCGCAACTTCGTCTTGAGAAGCTTGCCTGTGGCAGTGTGCGGGAGTTCATCGACGAACACCACATCGTCTGGCAACCACCATTTGGCAATGCGTCCGGCGAGGAAATCCAGCACTGCTTCCTTGCTGGCATCGGCGCCCTGACGCTTGACGATCAGCAGCAGTGGACGCTCCCCCCATTTGGGATGCGCGATGCCGATGATGGCCGCCTCCGCCACGCCCGGGCAACCCACGGCGGCGTTCTCGACGTCGATGGATGAAATCCATTCGCCGCCCGACTTGATCACGTCCTTCGCGCGATCGACCAGTTGCAGGAATCCATCCGGGTCGATGGTCGCGATGTCGCCGGTGCTGAAGAAGCCTTCATCGTCGATCACCACGCCGCCTTCTGCCCTGTAGTAGCCGCTGGCGATCCAGGGCCCGCGCACGCGCAGATGTCCGAAGGCTTGGCCATCCCAGGGCAGCGGCATGCCGGCGTCGTCGACGATCTTCAGGTCGACGCCCCACACGCCCCTTCCCTGCTTGAGCTTGACCTTGACCAGTTCTTCGCCGGAAAGCGCCTGATGCTTTGGCAACAGCTTGCTGATGACGCCGATCGGGCTGGTCTCCGTCATGCCCCAGCCCTGCACGACCTCTGCGCCGAACTGGCCTTCGAAGCGCTCCAGCATTGCGCGCGGCACGGCCGCACCCCCAATACCGACCCGCTTGAGCGACAACCCTGAGATGTCGACATCGGGGTTGGCATCGACGTATTGAAAAAACATGAGCCAGACGGTAGGCACACCTTGCGAGAAAGTCACCTTCTCGTCGCGCATCAACTCGAAGACGCTTTTGCCATCCAGGAACTGGCCCGGCAGCACGAGCTTGGCGCCGACCATTGCCGCGCCATACGGCGTGCCCCAGCCATTGGCATGGAACATCGGCACGATCAGCATCAAGCTCTCACTGGAGTTGAGGCCGAAAGTGTCCGGCGCGAGTTCCATCAACGCGTGCAGCACCGTCGAGCGATGCGAATACAGCACGCCCTTGGGATTGCCCGTCGTGCCGGAGGTGTAGCAGAGCGACGAAGCCGTGCGCTCGTCGAACTCGGGCCAGTCATAGTCCGTGCTCTGCGCAGCCACCAGTTCATCGAAGCTGCGCAGGTTTGGCAGCGAAGTCTTCGGCAAGTGTTCGCGCCCGCAGAGGGCAATGAAGTGCTTGATGGTCGTGAATCGAGGCGCGAGCTTTTCGACAAGCGGCGCGAAGCAGGCGTCGAAGAAGAGCACTTCGTCCTCGGCGTGATTCACGATGTAGTCGATCTGGTCCGGAAAAAGCCGCGGATTGACGGTGTGCAAAACGGCGCCAGACCCCGACACGCCGTAGTAAAGCGCCAGGTGACGATCGGAGTTCCAGGCCAGCGTGGCGACCCGGTCCCCCTGCCGGACGCCCAGTTCGCGCAACAAACCAGCGACCTGACACGCCTGATTGCGAATGCCGAGCCAGGTGGTGCGGTGCGTTCCACCCTCGGGTCTGCGAGAAACGATCTCGGTCGAAGGATGAAAGGTGGCCGCGTGCTCCACCAGCGAGGAGATCAGCAAAGGCCGATCCTGCATCAGTCCCAACATGGCGTTGTCTCCTTGCTTGGCGGCTTGTGGCCTGTGGCTTTGTGGCTTTTCGATGGCTTTGTACTATGGAAACGCCGTTCCGCATCTCAGTTGATTCGCCAACTTCGCAAGCCCGCCGAATCGTGAGTCAAGGCTCCACGGGCGCCCATCGCCCCGTTTGCGGACACACACGCAAGCGCTTGCCGCCCCGGCGAACTTGCTCTTCGTCCATTTGCAACGAGGTGGCGGGATCGACGTCGAAGGTCACGCCGAGCATGCGCGCGACGTGCGCATCCTCGATCGGCAGTTCCCAAGTCAGAAACACCTGCGTGCAATCGAGAGACGCGAAATCGACGGGGTCGAAGCTCTCCCCGCCTCGTTGAACGACGCCGTGCGGCTGGCACGTGTCAAAGATGATGGCCGTGCCTCGTCTCAGTGGGATTCGATCGCCGCTGGCGAAGAAATGCACGTCCAGCCCCATGTCCTCGCTCAGGAAGAGATTGCAGAACGCCGCGCTTCCATACTGCTCGCCGTCATGGTGATATCTCGCGCCGCGGCAGGCCATGAGCGCCATGTCCGATTCGGCGAGTGCTTCATGCAGACCCAGCGAGCGCGCCCATTCGGATGTGGACTGCACGGTTCGCCTGAAGTCCGGCCAGCGCGCACGTGCTCTCGCCAGGGACAAGGCTTCGACGTCCCCAGGTTCCAGGCCCAGTCGCAAGACCTCCCTCTCCCAATCCGCCGTGAGCCTTGCCGCAGGGGAAGGTATGTCGACCAGGCCCGAAAGCACAAGGTCGCTGACGCTTCGGCTGCGGATGGCATCGCCGCTCCAGAAATGGGAGGTGAGGACGTCTTGCACCGTTTGCGGTTGACGAGGGTTTCTCATCGGGACCAGTGTAGGGCAGGTGAAAGCGCGGTTCGGCGATTCCGGGGCTGCTCCACCGGAACTGCCGCATCAGCCGCCGCCTTGCGCCTTTGGCTGCATCTGAACGAATTGGCGTCGCCCCATTTGGGTTTTGTTTCATCAGAAACATTCTTTTTCATGACTGTCTCTTTAATGAATTAAATTCAAAAAATAAAGGCCATGAGGAACTAAAAAATCCGTAGTGAGAGTGCAATAGTTCACATCCGCTACGCGACCACGATTCATAACCGTCTCAAGCGGCTTAGAGACTTTTCCGGATTCTGGAACCTTTTTTCCTCAATTTCATTGGCACCGAGACACTTCTTAAGACGAATAGCGCTCTTGCCATCGCGCGGAACTCGCCCAAAAGACCTCGACCGTGCGTCCAATCTCCCTCTCAACACCGGCCGAGCGCGCAATACGCCCTCGACCGTCGCTCATGGGATCCGGTCTCCCCTCGGGCCACTCGAAGAGCGGCTTCACTACGCGGGGAACAGGCTTTCAGTCGAAAACTGTCGAACGATTCGTCAAGAGAATTAGGAACATTCCCAATTCCCATTGACGCATTTGAGAAAACTCTGATTTTTAAATCGCGATGAATACCTCGAAATAGCGGTGCTATCCTTCGGCCGCCCTGTACAGGCAACAACCTTTTCAAGCCCTTAATTCATCGGAATCAAATGCAAAAGACTAAATTCGTTCAAATCGCCGCCTTGGCCTTCGCTGGCGTTCTGTCGCAGGGCGCTTTTGCCGCCGACGGCACGATCAACTTCACTGGTGAGATCGTCGACGCGCCTTGCTCCATTTCGCCCGTCAGCCAAAACATGACCGTGCCGCTGGGCAACGTCTCGCGCACGGCGCTCGACGGCGCAGTCGGCAAGAAGGCACCGCAGCCTGCCAAGTTCACCATCGACCTCCTGGCCTGCGGCGCCACCGCCAAGGGCGCCACTGTGTCCTTCGAAGGCGTGCCTGACAGCGACGACAACACCGCACTGACCATCGTCAATGCAGGGGCGGTCGGCGCTGCACGAGCCACCGGCGTGGCGGTTGAGCTCGGCGATTCGAACGGCACCAAGATTGCCCTGGGCTCGGAATCGCTGGAATACATCCTCGGCGAAGGCGACAACGCCCTGAAGTTCCAAGCTGTGTACGTGGCAACCCGCCCCGTCGTGACCGTCGGCCCCGCCGATGCCGTTGCGCAGTTCACTGTCAACTACAAGTAAGTCGACAAGCAAGTCCGCGGTTCCCGCGGCACGCGCGGCCGGCTGAGCCCTGCAGGGCTTCAAGCCGCCGCGCACCCGCCTGACGCCTGCGATAGGTCCTGCACCTTCGCACTGCGCAGGCCCCTCGTTTTCCTGAATGTTTCCCGACGGAGCGTCGACACAGACGCGCCGCTGTGCTTTTGCCTGCGTCTCGTGCCTTGTGTCCGACGCGTACGAAGGAATGTGTATGTACGTTAAAAATCGCTGTCAGTGGGCCATCGGCCTGCTGCTGATGCTCGGTCTCCAGTGGTCCGCCAGTGCGGGCGTGATGCTCTCAGGCACGCGCGTCATCCTCGGAGAGAAAAACCGCGAAGCTTCCATTCCAGTCAAGAACACCGGCACGTCCCCGTATGTCGTTCAGGCCTGGATCGACGCCGGAGAGGGCACGGGCAAGACGCCGCTGCTCGTCACACCACCGCTGTCGCGCCTCGACCCCGGTATGGAAAACATTCTGCGGATCATGCGCGTCGGGGGCTCGCTGCCGGTCGACCGGGAATCGATTTTCTGGCTCAACGTCAAGGAGATCCCGGAGAAGTCGAACGAAGAGAACGTCCTTCAGATTGCCGTGCGCACGCGCATCAAGCTCTTCTATCGGCCATCGAATCTCGCCGGCAAACCTGGCGAGGCACGGACAAAGCTCAAGTGGGCGGTCAGCGCAAACGACAACAAGCAGGGAGCCGTGCTCAAGGTCGCCAACGAGTCGGCCTACCACGTGACCTTCACGAGTCTGAAGGTCAACGACGGCCAGCAGCAGATCAACGCCGACCTCGTGCCGCCTTTCGGCGAAGTCTCGTATCCGCTGAGCGCCGTCGAGGCGCCGGAGTCCCTACGCGTTTCCTACACCACCATCAACGACTACGGAGGCGAAACGCCTGAAGAGCGCGTGCAGGTGCCTGTGGGTGCCACGCCCGTCGCCGTCAAGACCGAGTTGGTCGAAAAGCCGGCAGACGCCGCGAAGCCCTGAGGACGGCCCATGCACGAAAGATCCAGCCCCTCCTCCATCCCGTCCCCGGCACCCTTCCGGCTGACCATTTGCGCGGCGTTGCTTGCCGCAATGGGAACTCCGGGCCATGCGCAACAGCAAGTGGCCGCCTCGACATTCAATCAGGAGTTCCTCGGCATCGGCGGCGATCAGGCGCATGCCGACCTGTCGCTGTTCTCCTTCGGCAACCGCGTCACCGCCGGAACCTACACCGTTGACGTATCGCTCAACGCACGCAGCGCCGGGCAAAGCACGATTCATTTTGTCCAGCAGGACGGCAAGGCCGACGCCGTCCCGTGCCTGACGCGCACCCTTCTGGACGAATGGGGCGTCAACACGGCGGTGTTTCCGGCGCTGGCTGCAGCATCGACGGATGCCTGTGTGGACTTGGGCGCGGTCATTCCCGAATCGACCGTCACCTACGATGCCGGCAAGCAGCGCCTGTACGTGAGCATTCCGCAAGCCGCGCTGAATCGTTCGGCCCGTGGAGCGGTCGACCCCGCAAGATGGGACAAGGGCATCACCGCGGGCATGCTCGACTACCAAGTCAACTTCGCGCGCAACAGCGGCAGCGACTACGGCAGGAACACCCCTGTCTTCAGTGGCAACACTTCGTTCGGGCCCGACGGAGGCAATCGCCTCGAGCGCGACACACTTTTTGCCGGCGTCCGCGCCGGCTTCAATGTCGGCGACTGGCGCTTTCGTCACTTCTCGACTTTCAGCCGCGGCATCGATGGCCGCAGCAATTGGCAAGGCATCAACACCTTCATTCAGCGCGACCTTCCGTCCATCCGCGGCCGGGTGCTGGTCGGCGATGGCGCCACGCCGGGGGACTTGTTCGAGAGCACCCAATTCCGGGGCGTGCAGATTTCGTCCGACGACGCGATGCTGCCCGACAGCCTGCAGGGCTATGCGCCAACGATCCGCGGCGTCGCGCAAACCAACGCGCGCGTCACTGTTCGACAGAACGGCTTCATCGTCTACAGCACCTTCGTCGCTCCAGGCCCCTTTGTTCTGGACGACCTCTACCCCACGGCTGCGAGCGGCGACCTCGAGGTGACGGTGACCGAGGCAGATGGTCGAGAGACGCGCTTCGTCCAGGCCTTCTCGGCGGTTCCAACGCTCCTGCGAGAAGGCGCATGGCGCTACTCGGTCACTGGCGGCGAATACCGCAATGGCTACAGCACTGCCTCCTATGGCGGGCAGTCCGATCGAGGGACACCCTTCTTCCTGCAAGGCACGCTGGCGCGCGGCCTCGGAAACGAATACACGCTCTACGGCGGCATGACGCTGTCCACGACGCACGTGTACCAATCCGTGCTGGCCGGGGTCGGCAAGAACATGCGGGGCTTCGGCGCGGTGTCCGTCGACCTTTCGGCGGCGAGCTCGACCGACCGCGATAGCGCGGGCTACAGCGGGCAATCGCTGCGCTTTCTCTATGCCAAGTCGTTCACAGGCTCTGGCACCAACTTCCGCATTGCCGGCTATCGCTATTCGACCAGCGGCTATCGCACCTTCCAGGAAGCCGTGCAGATGCGAGACCCCGTGTGGTCGTCGCCAATCAACAGCCGGCGCAACGAGCTGCGTTTCGACATGTCGCAGCAGATCGCCGACAAGGGTGCCGTCTTCGTGTCGGCTCGACAGCAGTCCTATTGGGGAACGAGCTCAACGGATCGGCTCGTGCAGGTGGGCTATTCGGGCAACTACAAGCAGTTTGGCTACAGCCTCTTCTACAACTATGCAACCAACCTGAACGGACCTGTCTCCCGCCAGATCATGGCGACCTTGAGCATCCCCCTGGACGGCACGCGCGCCAGCGCACAGTACTCGGTCACCAGCGAGCGAGGCGGCCGCGTGAATCATCAAGCCAGCATCTACGGCACCGCATTCGACGACAGCCGACTCAGCTACAACGTGACAGCCGGCCATTCCAATCAGCAAGGCGGCAGCAACAATGGCAGCGCGAGCGCCAGCTATCTCTCGCCCGTGGGGCGTCTGGACGTCGGTCGTTCGCAAGGGAGCGGTTTCGGCCAGACCACCTTGGGTGTGGCCGGCGGCGTTCTGGTGCATGGCGATGGCGCGACGCTCTCGCAGTCTCTCGGAGAGACCATCGCGCTGGTGCAGGCGCCGAAAGCGAACGATGTCGGCTTTGAATCGCAGCGCGGCATCGCGACGGACGGTGCAGGCAACGCGGTGATCCCCAACCTGAGCCCCTACCGCGTCAATCGGGTCGCCATCCTCACCGGCGACCTCGGCGACACCGTGGAGGTGAAGAACGCCGCAATGGAGGTGGTGCCGACGCGTGGTGCCGTCGTGGTCGCGAAGTTCGAGACCTCGGTGGGCTACCGCCTGCTGATGACCTTGGTGGGTGAATTCGGCCAGCCTCTGCCGCTCGGTTCGAAGATCGAGAACGAAGCGGGCCAGGAAGTCGGGATCGTCGGACCCGACGGGCAGGCTTTCGTCACCGGTGCCGCCAACTCGGGCCACCTGAAGGTGATCTGGGGCCATGGCGAAAACGACCAGTGCATCGTGCCCTACAGCCTGGCAGACGAAGAGAACCCGCCGCCGATCCGCGAACTTGACGGACAGTGCACCGGGCCGGGCGCCACTGTTGCGTCACGAGAAACCCCACAAGATGCCAATGCAAAGGAATGAAATGAGCAGCACTCGATCTTCAACGACGAAGGGCCTGCGGCGCGGTCGAGCGCGCGCAGCCTTGCTGGCCTTGTGCCTACTGTTCGGCGCGCCCGGCGCCTGGGCGGCATGCACGCGCGCCCCTGGCGTCGCCGAGCGCATCGTCAACATGGACATGGGCAACGTCCTCATCTCTCCGGGCACGCCGGTGGGCGGCCTCATCGCGTCGAGGCAGTTCCCGTTCCAGGCCAACGGCCCGGCCGAGAACATAGTCAGTTGCTCGGGCGGCGGCACGGTGAACGGCGTGATGCTGCAGGGGGCGCCGGACCCGAACTATCCCGACGTCTACTCGACCGCAGTGTCGGGCGTGGGCATCCGGCTGTCGCGCAAGATCTCATCCACGGAGACGGTCTACTACCCGCACACGGTTCGGACAGACATCACCCAAGCCTTCCATTTCGGGGTCGGCACGCAGTTCCAGGTGGAACTGATCAAGACGGCACCGATCACTGGCAATGGCCCACTCGCCCATGGCATCTACACCCGCTACTACGGCGACGATGGCCCGGCGTATTCGGTACTGACAACCCAACTCCTAGGCACCGGCACCACGATCATTACTCCTTCGTGCACCGTGGACGCGGGCTCGCGCAACATCCCGGTGCGGTTCGGCAAGGTGCCGCTCACCAGCTTCAGCGCCAGGGGCTCCCCTGCCGCCAACTACGACCAGAACTTCAACATCACATTGAACTGCGGCGCTGGCGCGAACATGCGGAACACGGTCTATCTGCGCATGGATGCAACACAGGACCCATCGAACCAGCCGGGGGTACTGCAGATCACGCAAGGCGGCACGAACGTTGCCAGCGGTGTCGGGATTCAGATCCTTGACAACAACGCCGCCGCCCCGGTGACGTTCGGCGACGACGCGCTGGTGGGCCAATCGAAGGATGGCGCCTATGTGCTCCCGTACACCGCGCGCTATTTTCAGACGGGCAGCCGAGTGACGACGGGTCGCGCCGACGGCACCGCGACATTCACGCTCAACTATAAGTAGTCATCCAATGCGCAATTCCTGATCACCGCGTGCGTGCCATCCAGTTCAACCGAATGGATCAAAATATTCTTTCCCCTTTGCATCAAAAGATCGAACTCAATTCGTCATAAAAATCCAAAGCGAGAAGAAATGCACGAATAAAACAAGTCTCTCGAGCGATTTCCCCGATGTGTCGGGAATTGAAATATCATTCGCCCGCACTCAATTAATGAGTGCACTATCTGAAACTCTAGTGTTATAAAATGCATAAAATTGACAGGGATGAACTTGCAAAATCGTTGATCGCAGGAGGCGCCGCAAAATGCTGTAAGAAAGCTTGCCCGCCAGCACCGGCAATACCGGCACCGCCGCCTAACTATCCAGGTAACCCGACCGCTCCTTTCTGACGTCCTGAAAAAGGCGTAAACGGACCGAAAGGTCCGTTTACGCATCAGTGAAAACGGAATAAATCTTGCTTTGCTTTGCGACACTGGATTACGCGCACAAAATACAAAATTCAGACTGAACTGATAGGCCGCATTCCATTGGCCGTATGTGGCCGGCCGATAATGGTTTGGTTTTTCGTTGCCAGTTTCTTCAGTCGTCGCATCCGCACCGATGGCGTGGTACGCGCTGAAATGGGTCGCGAAATGTTCCACTTGACGCCAGCGCTTGCGCGCCGCGCAAGCGCTGGCTCCTTGCTGGAAAGTCTGATTGATCGGCGGATTTATTTCGGGAGGCGCCGGCGAGCCGATGAAGCCTGGCCAGACCTGCAAACGGTGGCTGCGGCATTGGCCGATGAGATTGCTCGTCTAAAGGCCAGGACTCCGGAGCGTCCCGTCGTCGTTTCGCCATTCCACTACGTCTCCCAATACGCGAACATCTATGTCATAGATCAATTGCAGAAACTTTTGGGCGTTGAATCAATTTCTGTTGTCTCTGGTGTTCCCAGACATATCTATGGGAACGACGATGCGCAAATTCCGGGCATCAAGGTCTTGTACACCTACGGAGATGAAAACCGCAATGGATTAGGCGTGCGTGTTGCACGGGCGCTGAGGCGCAACGGCATTGTCGCCATGTTCACCGACGCGCCGCCATTTGCAATGCACCAATATCCGATGCAGACGGTCGATGTTTCGATGTTCAATCGAAATGCGCGCATTCACAATGGCGTGTTTCGGCTTGGCGCATCTCATAATGCCGTGCTTTTGGCGTTTTATCTGCGCTTCGACCAGGGGCGATTCAGTGCCAAGCTATTCGAGCCCATGGCGCTCGCCGACGCCGATGCACCGCAACAACTCGCTCATCGCATCGAAACTGCATTGATCGACAATTATCCGAACTGGCTTCTCGGAGGTCACCCCTCCATGTACGCCTTCTCCCCAGCCAAATAAAGCGAACACGCTGCACCTGATGCGGACAGCGTTCATATGGATTCGACCCACCTCCCTCATTTTGGCRACATTTCCTGGCGATGGATTTGCTACGCGACATCGACATTTCTCGCGGTCGCAATCGCCTTTGCGTTTTTTCACGAGATCGAACTGAAGCAGGACGTGAAGGGTGAAATCGTTTCTCCCGCGGACTTCAAAATCCAGGGCCTGACCGGGCTCGTCTCTGTGGTCCACGTTCAGGCGAACGAACACGTCGCGCAAGGCACGCCCCTGTTCGTTCTCGAAAAGGATCTCTCACTGTCGAGCGACGGCCGCCAGCGCCCCCTGTTCGATGAACAGGTGCGCGACGAGCAGGTTCGAACGATCGCAATGCAATACAGCCAACGCAAAAGCAACCTGAAGGCGCAGTTGGACGCTTCCCTGCTCACGCAGACCAGCCGGCGGGCAGAAGCTGCGGCACTCGACGATCAACTCGTTCACAACCGCCGGTTGGTGTACCAGTTCGAAAAGAAGGTCACGCGGCTGCAATCCGTCTCCGACTACGTGATGGTCGACCGGATCGAGCAGGCCACGGCGGAGATGCACCAGGCGAAAGCCGTCGTCGCACAGGGCGCGGCGCGGCGCCAGCAGTTGCAGGGCGAGCTGGCCATGCTGCGAAGCACGCAAACCGATGTAGAGACGCAGCTCGCGTCGCTCGACGCGCAGCATGCGCGCGAACTCCAGGACCTGAGCGTGCGCTTCGAAGAGGCGCGGCAGAACATGACAATCTCCGCGCCGAAGGCGGGGGTCGTGTCCTTTTCCAATCTGGTCGCCGGCCAGTCGCTGGAACCGGAAGATGTCGCGTTGGTCATCGACACGGCCGAGAGCGGGCCCTTGCGCGCCGCGCTGCACATTCCATCGCGGCGGCGCGGCTTCGTGCGCGAGGGTCAGACGGTTCGGCTCAAGTTCGACGCGTTCCCCTACGAGCGATTCGGCAGCTACGAAGCCCGGATCGATTCGATTTCGGGGACGACCATGCGGGCCTCCGCTCCGACGGAAGGCACGCCCAACCCGTCGGCGGCGGAAGGCGGCGGCGACTACATGGCATGGGCGACGCTGCGCGGCGACACCTTCGAATTCGAGCGCCAGCAATTCAAGATCCTTTCCGGCATGCGTGCGACGGCCAGCATCGTCGTCGAGCGCAGAACGATCGCAGAGTGGGTTCTCGCTCCCCTGTTTCGCGTGCTGAGGGGCTGACGTGCGCACGATCTATCAGAACGAAGTCGCCGAATGCGGCTATGCGTGCCTGGCCATGGTCCTGTCGCACCTCGGCCGTGCCACTGAAGTGCGCGAGCTGTCGGCCTATCGCCCGATCTCCGCCAACGGCCTGACGCTCATGGATTTGTACGACGTTGCCGTGGATTTCGGCCTGTCGGTGCAGCCGTATCGATTCGACCCCGCGAATTTGTCAGAGCTTTCGCGCGGATCGATCGTCCACTTCGGCGGGGCGCATTTCGTGGTGTTCGAGAAGGTTGTCCGCGGCTACGTGCACCTCATCGATCCGGCCTCCGGTCGCCGGCGCGTGACCAGGGAAACTTTCACGACGAATGTCTCCGGCTACTTGCTCGAGTGCACGGCGACACCGCAGATGCAGCGCATCCGGGCCAAGTCCGGCGTGCCAGCAGCGTTGGCTCGCGTGCGCTCATGCAATCCGCAACTCGGCGCGCAAATCGCAAAGGTGATGTTCGTCGCGCTGGGCGGTCAGTTCGCCATCCTGGCGATGCCCTACCTCGGCAATCTCGTACTCGACCAGGTCGTGGCCACTGACAACCTGAACCTGTTGAACGTGTTGGCCTTAACCTTCGCCAGCATCTTTGTCATTGGCGCGCTGAGCCAGTTCGTCCAGAGCTACCTCGTCGAACTGTTGTACGGTTTGGCGCAGATCAACATGACAGCAGGGTTGCTCGGGCATCTCTTGCGCAATCCCATCCCTTGGTTCGAGAAGCGCAACGTGGGCGATTTGTTCGCCCGGATTAAGGCGCAGGATGAGATCAGCGCGTATGCAACGCGAACTCGCATCTCGCTGTACATCGACTTGGCGGCAGCCGCGCTCGCGCTGGTGCTGATGCTTGTCCAGAGTTGGCAGCTGACGATCGTAGCGCTCCTGATCTTTGCGCTCTACGTGGCCGTCTCCTTCGCGCTCTTCTTGCCCATGCGCGATGCGCACGCGCTCGTGATGGAGAACTCCGCGCGCTGCGATGACGCGCTGTTCGAAACGATCCGCGCGGCGACCCTCATCAAGCTGGCGCAAGGCGAGACACGGCGCACGGCAATTTACATGGCGAAGTACAAGGCATACATCGCGGCGGTCCTGCAAGGCAGCCGGCTGGGGAGCATGCGCGATGGCGTGCTCAAGCTGCTCGACTACGGAGACATGATCGTCATCACTTGGCTGGCGGCGAATTTCATGCTCAGTGGCGTTGTCTCCGTAGGCGTCTTCTATTCGTTCCTGATCTACAAGTCACTGATGTCGGAGCGGCTCGCACGCTCCATCAATGCCGCCTTCGGTTATTTCATGCTGAGCGTGCCGGTCGCCCGGGTGGATGACATCGTCAAGTGCGACCCGGAGCGCTACACGCCATTGAGCGACAGCCGCAAGAGCGTGGAAGTGCGCAAGTTTCAACGCATCGAGATGCGCGATGTGACCTTTCGCTACGGCGTGTCGGACCGCCCGACGCTCGAGGAGGCGAGCATCGACATCCGCAAGGGCGACAAGATCGCCATCACCGGACCATCCGGTAGCGGAAAGTCAACGATCTTCAAGCTGCTTGCGGCCGCGGAGCCGCTCAGCGAAGGGCACATCGCCCTGAATGGCATTGCGTGGCCCAACCTCGCGGTCGACGAGATTCGACGCCACGCGGTTCACATGCGGCAGGGCGACATCATTCTGCACGGGACCATTGCCGACAACGTGTCCTCGTTCGAAGGAAACGCCGACGAGGCGCGCATTCATTCGCTGCTCGAAGATGTCGGCTTGCTCGATGACATCATGCGGTTGCCGATGCGCACGCGAACGATCATCAGCGACACGATGGCAAACGTCTCCGCAGGGCAGCGCCAACGCCTCCTCCTGGCCCGCGCGCTCTACCAGATGCAGCAGCGCGAATTGCTGCTGCTCGATGAGCCGACGTCCAACCTGGACCCGGCCTCGGTGCGGCGCATCGCCGCGCTGCTGCAAAGGCTGGACTGCACCGTGGTCGTCATCACCCATGACATGCACCTGGCATCCGCCTTCGAGACGCGTTACGAACTGGTCGAAGGTCGGCTCGTGCGCGACCGGCGGACAGGAGCGCTGGTATGAAGCTGAGGGTGCTCTTGCTGGCCTTGTCTGCCCAGGCAGTTGGTGCGAACGCTGCCAACCTCATGACGGTGATCGACTCGGCCATCCAGCACGACGCGGATCTTGCCCAGGCTCGCGCAGGCTATGAGGCAGCGCGACAAGCGGTTCCCAAGGCGCGCGCCGCTCTGTTGCCGAAGCTCAGCGCAGGCTGGGGACGCGCCTACAACCGAACCGCCACCGATGGACTTCCGACGGCAGACTATTGGCAGAACGGCTGGACCGTCGGCCTGTCGCAACCCCTGTTCGACTGGACGAGCTGGACCAGCTACAAGCAGGCGGATCTCATCGTGGCGCGTGGCGCGGTCGATCTCGCCGACGCGCACCAGGCAACGATCCTGCGTGCGGCGCGCAACTACTTCGAGGCGCTTTCCGCCGAGGACGAGCTCAAGAGAGCGACGGATTACGCGGCAGCGGTCGCTTCGCATCTCGAGGTGCTTCGCCGCCAGCAGGCCGCAGGCGAAGCCACGGTGATCGATCTGGACGAAGCCGAATCCGTCGGCCAGCAGGCGATCCTGCAGCAGATGGATGCGCAGAACGAACTACGCCTGAAATATCGCGCGGTCGAGCAGGCGACCGGCGTGCCCGTCACGTTCCTGTCGGCTTTGCCGGACACCGCGATACGCCCAACGCTGGAGCCACAGGACGCGGAACGCTGGGTCACACAGGCGCGATCGCAGAACTATGCTGTGCAACGCCAACAGATCCAGCTGCGCATTGCGGAACTCGAAGTGGGCAAGTTGAGATCCGAGCACTATCCGGTGATCGGCCTGACGGCAAACCATACGCCGGCCGGCGCGGCAGCGGGCTATTCGCAGCCCGCGTCGACGACGACAGCGATGCTGACGATCACCGTCCCCCTCTTCAACGGCGGAGAAACGCATGCGCGCCACAAGGAAGCCGTCTCGCTGGAACACAAGGCACAAGCTGAACTCCTGTCGGCGTCCCGGCAAGCGGAAGCTGCCACGCGGGATCACTTCTCGCGCTTCCGATGGAGCCTCGCGCGGACCGACCGGCTGGCGCAACTCGTGGCGACCTCCCACAAGGCGCTCGAATCCACTCGGATCGGGTTCAAGGTGTCCGGCAGGACAAGCGGCGACGTGCTTCGCGCCGTCGACCAACTCTATGCCAACCAACAGAGCCTCATGCGCGCGCGATACGAATCGCTGATGTCGCTGCTGGAGCTCAAGGCCGAAACGGGCACGCTGGACCTCAATGAAGTCGCGCAAGTCGATGCGCTTCTGACGCCCGGTGGGCCTGTTTCGCAATAGTCACAAGGCTCCCGCCAGCGCTGCCGCCAGTGCCATATCAGGCCTTCAGCGTGTTCTTGTGGATCTTGCCGTCTTTCATGATGACGAGAAGGCTGGCGTCGGGATTGGCGAGCAGCGCGATGTTGTCCAGCGGGTTGCCGTCGACCAGCAGCATGTCCGCGTAGGCGCCTTCTTCGAGCACACCGAGCTTGCCCGGGTACGGGTTGCGCGGGCCGGACAGGCCGAGCAATTGCGCATTGACCGAAGTCGCCATGGCGAGGATTTCGCTGGTGGAATACCACTGCGTCAGGTGCGTGAGCATCGTGCCCTGGCGCTTCGCCAGGGCCGGCGCAAACAGCATGTCCGACCCGAATGCCGTCTTGATCTTGTGCTTCTTGGCCAGCTTGTAGGCGCTGTCCGTGCCTGCGAAGACCTGCAGCGCCGCGACTCGGTTGGGGCCGCTCATGGGGCCGGTATCTTCCTCCGAGAGGAAGGGCTGGATGCTCAGCCAGACGCCCTTGTCGGCCATCATCCTGGCCGTGGTCTCGTCCATGAGATGCGCATGCTCGATGCACTGAACGCCTGCGTTGATGGCGCGCTGCACGGTCGTCGGCGCGTAGGCGTGCGCGGCGACGTAGGTGTTCCAGTCGCGCGCGACTTCGACACCCGCGCGCAGTTCGGCCTCGCTCAGCGTGGTCAGATCCAGCGGGCTGCGCGGTGAAGAGACACCGCCGCCAGCAACCAGCTTGACCTGCGATGCACCTTGCGTGAGCTGCTCTCTCACGCGCAGTCGGATCTCGTCGGGGCCGTCGACGATCGCCGCCGCGCCCGTTCTCTCGACGGCGCTCGGCGTACCCGGGCTGCGAGGAAGCTCGCCCAGCGGACGCAGGTCGCCATGGCCTCCGCTGCCGGTGATCATGGCGCCGCAGGGATAGATGCGCGGCCCCACGACCAGGCCTTCGTCGATCGCCTGCTTGAATGCAAAGGCAGGGCCACCGAGGTCGCGCACAGTCGTGAAGCCGCGCATGAGCGTCCGCTCGGCTTCTCCGGCGGCGGCGAGATGGATGTAGCCGATGTTGCCCTGCAGCAGGACAGGCAAGGGCAAGGCCGCAAACAGGGAGTGCCAATGCGCGTCGATCAAGCCCGGCATGAGCACACGGCCGCCTGCGTTGACCACCTGTGCGCCCTCCGGTGCAGCCGGCGTGCCTGTACCGATGCCCTTGATGCGATTGCCCTCGACCAGGAGGTACATGCCGTCACGCACCGAAGCGGACTTGCCGTCGAAGAGCCGCACATTGGTGAACAGCACCGCCCTGGGCGCCGCAGGCGAAGCCGACTGCGCGCGAGCCCGAAACGGAAGGCCCAGCGATGCGATGGAAGCGGCCATTCCGACGACGAAGCCGCGGCGCGACAGATCGGCGTTGATGCGGTTAGTAAGCGTCTGGATTTCCGGGCGGTGGCAAAGACATACGGCGCGGCGCACCACGGCGTCGTCTGTCAGGGATGCGCAGGCGTACATGAGTCAAATTTCTCCGTTGCAATCGATCGAGTCCACGCGACAGGCAGGCGCGTTCATGGCGCCTGTCCGCGCGGACCCGTCATCCTAGGCGGAGGAGGCGATCCCGCCAAGGCAAGCGCATGCCGTTGACAATTTCTCGCCTTTGTCGCTGGGGCTGGCTCGCTGACTGCTGGCTCGCTGACTCTCCGGTTCGATCTTCACTCGAAGGCGACCGTGTTGGCGATCAAAACGCCATCGATCACCTGCGTGCCCTGCACGTTCACCTTGACGCCGTTGGCCAGATTGGCCGCCGTGCCGTTGGAGAACACGACCCCCGGCCCGCCCGCATTCACGGGTTGTCCCTTGACGCGGAAGTCGGAAGGCGACTTGAAGGCGCCCACCGGCCCAATGAGATTGAACGACGCCGGTCCGCCGGTGCCCGGCACGTTGCGGATCTTGAGCTTGGTCGCCCGCAACACGCCGTTCGACACTGTGCCTCCGACGACCACCTTCACACCATTGCCAAGACCCCTGGCTGGTCCGCCCGTGATCTGCGCGGCGCTGGCGTCAATCGGGAAGCCGAGCAGGCGGAACGTGCCCAGTCCTGCATAGTCCGTGATGACGCCCTCCAAGTGAGCGGTCGTCGCATTCGCCGTCGGCACCGGATACCACCATTGCACCAGCATGGCGCCGAGGCGTCCCGGTGAAGCGATGTTGGCCCGCACGCGAACAATGGTGCCGTTCGCAAGTGGCTGGTTATTCAGGCTTCCGCTGAGAACCGCGCTGCCATAGTCGATCACGAGGCCGCTGAGCGTGAAGGTATGGGCCGCCGCGTCCAGGTTCTGAACGGGTCCCGACAGAATGGCTGTCGAGGGATCGCGCTGCTCGATGCGCGTCGCGCGAATCACCCCAGGCCCGGACGGCAAGCCCCAGATTTGCAAGGTCTTGCCGACGGGGATCGCGGAAAGCCCGGACGCGTCGGCCCAGACGGTGGCGTCGTCGGTCGTCACCCGCGTGCCGAGGATGACGAAGCTGCCCTTTGACAGATCGAGCGATTCGACCGGGCCGCGCAAGTCCGCAGCGGAGTCGACCTGATGGGCAATGCCGCCCGTGAATTCCGCGTCGACCGGTCCAGTCACCTTCGCGGTCATTCCCAGTTGAATTCCATTCGGAGCGTCCTCGACGTGGCCTACCGTGGCGCTGGTGTCGTAGCGAAGTCCGTTGACGATGATGCTTCCCGCGCCGTCGACTGCGCCGACGCCGACCGCATCCGCGGTGGTCACGCCGGTGCCGCCGGAGCCCACGCCCGATCCGTCGTCGCCTCCCGAAGCCGTCGTGGTGCCGCCGTTCGTGTTGCCGTCGATACCGCCGAGACCATTGCCCCCGGAACTCGCGTCGCCGCTCGTACCCGGACCCACGCCCGACCCCGAACCCGGAGCGCCACCGGGACCGCCGACGGGGCTCGTCGCGGTTGCGCCGGGGTTCCCAGGCGCCGAAACCCCGAGGACCAGGCCTGCTCCGCCGCCCCCTCCACCGCCACCTCCCCCGCATGACAGCAGCAAGGCGGCGAACAACGACAGCAGGCCGTGGCGCGGAAGGAATTTCGTCATGCTTTTACTTTCGGTGGTTTGGACGGGCCGACCTTCGCCGCAGCGGGCTCAGCCTCGACGTCTTCGTAGAAGGTGTAAATGCCGACTCGAATGCGCCCCCTCTGCTGCTTGTTCGCAGCTTCGAAGGCGCGTCGCATTTCCTGGGTCAACTCGTGGTGAAGGCCTCCCCAGCGTTCACGCGCAAGTTGATGAATCCGCTCGCAGTCGGCCAGCGAAATGCCGGCCGCGAAAACCGATCGCTCGAGCATCGGCGGCTTTCCGCCCACGGTATTCGATACGCCGGCCAACAAGTGATCGCGTGCGTTGTCGCCAAGGAAGGCGAGCATGGCCTTCAGGTCGCCGACGGGCACGAAGGCAGCAACCGCCAACTCTGCCGTCTCTTCATGCTCGATGACCATGTTGAGCCGCGCGAGCTCATCCAGGATAGCGCGGTGATGAACATTGCCACGGCTCGCACGGCGCGCGAGCGCCTCGAAGGATGGTTCGTCTGCTTCCTGCGATGCAATCGGCAGCAACCGCGCGGCAGGATCGTTCGCGAACATCTCGAGCCACAAGGTCAAGGTCTTGGCTTCGACCGACATCTCGGTTTGCGGCAAGGAGGCGTCAGCCTCTCGCACCCTGCTGGTCACGACTCTTCGGTTCAAGCCGGTCGTGACCGACAACTGGCTGATGTTGGCTTCGGTACCTTTGGCGGACCACGCCCGACGCGCCTCGTCAACCAGGACATCGCGCAGCAATTCCTCGAGGTGCGCGTGCTTCACGCCAAACGAGAGCGCGAGCCTCACCAGGGGACGCAGCACTCGCGCGCACGCCTCGAGCACCCAGCCGAGCTGGCCTTCGCGGGCTTGAACCATCGGCTGGCGCAGCAGCCGCGGAGCCTTTTCGTGCGTGGCGTTGTTCGATGCAGTCCGTTTCATGGCCATGGCATTCAGGCCGAGTGCCGTAGATAGCGATGTTCCTGGGTCCGGACCCGTGAAGTTAACCGGCAGTTACGCATAGGACAGTGACATCAGGCGCTGTCTGACATCAGCACGGGATTCACTATAGGACAAGAGCATTACATCTGTGAAGTTTTCACATTTTTAGCAACTGAGGAACCCATGCCGAACCCCGCCACGCAACGAATGAGATTGATGAGTCGACGAGCGAGGCACTTTGTGCTGGATGCACGCAGCAGAACCTTGACCGCGCGTGAACTCCTCGCGGTCCGCGCCATGAGTTCGCGCAGGACGTGGGTCATCGCGATGCGAGCAAGGGAAGCCATTCATGAGCGGATCGTGCTCGCGTTCGCGCAACGGATCGAAGGGCGCGGCCCGGGGCCGACGGACCTCGATTTGCGACTGTTCGCGCGGCTCGCGGTCACGGAACAGCGACTGAAGCGCGCTTTCGGGAAAGCCAGGGCCCAGCGTTCGTGTGCCGCAGGGCCGGCTCGATGAATCCGGATGAACTTCACACGAGGAGAACCTTCATGACAACTGCCGCCATTGTTCCTGTCGAGTCTTCACGCCGGCCCTCCGACATCGCCTTCGGAAGCATCGTGGATCTTGCGCGAATGCAAATCTGGAGGCCATCCGCAGAGGTGTGCGATGCGTGCAACACCATCAACACGCGCTCGGCGCAACTGTGCAAGTGCTGCTCGCACAAATTGCCCGCCTTCTATGCCGCGGGAGACCACGCAAGGCGCACGCACCTCATGGCTTCCATCTGGCCCAACGCTGCCGCGCCGGAGCGCGCGTGGGCCGTGGATTTCCTGGCCTTCTCGGTGGTGATCGGTTCGCTCATCGTGATCACTGCCTTCATATCGATTCCTTGAATTACCGGGGCCTGGCGGAGTGGCGCAATGACAAAGTTCTGCGAAGCGTGTCACACACCGAACAGGGATCGCGCCAAGTACTGCCGGGGGTGTGCGGGAAAGTTCTCCGGCGTCCGCACTCTGGCGAATGCCTTCGGTCCGACAGAGCCCTCCGTGCCCTTGACGACTGGGGCGCACTTGCCGCACTTGCCGCACTTGCCCCTGGCGGTTCATGGCCAATCCCTGACCGCCGCCCCGGACTCCTGGCAGATCGCGCCCAGGCCCCGGCGCGATGTGCAGGCTCATTTTCCGAAGAACGTGGATGCATCCGTCCTCCTGATGTTGATCGCCATCGTCATCGCGAGCGCAGCCTTTGTCCTCTGGTACTTGAATCTGAAGCACGCAGCGGAGTACAGCCCTGTACCGAAGCCGTCCGCATCGGCCCAATTGCAATTGCCAGCGATCAAGCCGGCGCCAGAACCACCGCCCGCAAGCGCTCCGGCCGTTGCGGCGGAACCTCCTGCCGCGACCCCTGCCGCATCGAACGAAGTACCGGCGGTGCCGCCCGAGCCAAGCGTCGCCGCGCCGGATCCGCCGCAGCCACAAGTTGCCGCTGTTGATGAGGCGACGACGGGGGCACAAACGCACGAGCAACCGCAATCTCAATCTCAATCGCAATCGCAATCGCAATCGCAATCGCAAGTACGAATGGTCACCGCAGCGCCTCGGCACGTGCGCACATCGCGTCGGGACGATGAAACACTGCACGCCGCAGCGCGCACTTCCGAAAGCGAGCGTCGGGAGGTGGTCCCTGTCGCGGTGCCCTCCGAGCCGAGGCCATCTGCATCTGTCGAACCGGCGAGCGCCATCAGGTCCCCGAAGACGCCTCCTGTGCGCCCTCCGGTCCAAACGGCGGCGCGAACTGCTCCGGGCCAGGGCGGCTCGGCACATTGCGATCCTTACAACCCGTTTGGCGAAGCATTGTGTGTGAACGCAGCTCAGGCCTCAGGCCGGGCGCCGCAGTCCGGGTCTGGCGTGAATGCAGCATCTTCTGGACGGGGAGCAACAGGAACTGCGATGTCGAAGGGTCTTGGCGCCATAGGAGGCTTCGCCGCTGCCATAGCCCCTGAGGCCGGCGCAGCCGCGGGAGGGGCCTCGGGCGGCGGCGGACCCGGAGCGGGAAGTGGATCAGGTGGTGCCGGTGGTAGCGGCCCGGGCGCTGGCGCCGGTGCCGGAGGTCCTGGTGCCGGTGCCGGTGCCGGAGGTCCTGGTGCCGGTGCCGGGGGTGGTGGCGCTGGCGCTGGCGCCGGGGGTGGTGGCGCTGGCGCTGGCGCCGGGGGTGGTGGCGCTGGCGCTGGCGCGGGAGGTGGTGGCGCTGGCGCTGGTGCGGGAGGTGGTGGCGCTGGCGCTGGTGCGGGAGGTGGTGGCGCTGGCGCTGGTGCGGGAGGTGGTGGCGCTGGCGCTGGTGCCGGAGGTGGTGGTGCTGGCGCTGGTGCCGGAGGTGGTGGCGCAGGTGCTGGTGCCGGAGGTGGCGGCGCTGGTGCTGGTGCCGGAGGTGGTGGCGCTGGCGCTGGTGCCGGAGGTGGTGGCGCAGGCGCAGGTGGCGGCGGAGGTCCCGGTGGCGGAGGCGGTGGGCCCGGCGGTGGCGGTCCCGGCGGCGGCGGCCCTGGAGGCGGAGGTCCCGGTGGCGGCGGTGGTCCCGGCGGCGGAGGCCCCGGTGGCGGTGGCGGTGGACCCGGCGGTGGCGGTGGCCCAGGCGGTGGCGGTCCCGGCGGCGGCCCGGGAGGCGGTGGGCCCGGCGGCGGACCAGGCCGTTGACCGTTGAACACTGCCCGAGGCAGCCCTTCAACCCCTCGATCTCACGACCCCGCTTTCAGGCAAGCCACTGCACCTCAAAAACATGACAGCCCCATGCCGCCACGTCAAGAAACAGCCCCCGGTCGAGCAAATCATCCCCGGGCCGGTCATACACAGCCTGCCCGAGCAGATCCTTCAACCTCCACATACGACCAGCAAGCTGCGACAAGGGAAGGCTCACGAAGCACTGGCACTGCTGAGGCGAGTAGTTCACCACGCCCAGCAACCACTCGCCCGATGAGAGGTTCCAGCGAAAGGCGATGAAGCTGTCCCACGTCGGATTCCCGGCCCACGTCGGAACGCATTCCAGCAA
The DNA here is from genome assembly GCF_056399425.1 of Variovorax sp. 01N429. Lineage (NCBI taxonomy): Bacteria > Pseudomonadati > Pseudomonadota > Betaproteobacteria > Burkholderiales > Comamonadaceae > Variovorax > Variovorax sp. 01N429. The sequence goes on from NZ_JBFTRG010000013.1 coordinate 58,479, forward strand.
GCTCCAGTTGCCATCCCGAAGAAGCGGCCGATGCAGGATCTCGAGGAGCCGGGCGTAGAACTGCGCGATGTCTTCGTCCACCGCCTCGACCGGCGCGCGGACCAGATGCGGCGAAATGCGTGCGCGCCGCCCCTCCAATTGCCCTTGGTGAAAGAACCTCATCCCGGGCGACATGAAGGTCACCACTGCCGCAGCCTTGTGAACTTCAGGCGCAAAGGCCGAGGCCGCGCGAGGCTCGTCATGGTTCTCCAGAAAGCGCGCCAGCTTGTCCTGATAGTCCAGCCCCGCCAGCAGATGCTCTCGGACAGGCCGCGCATGCTGCTCGCGCAAACGGTCATACAGGCGCTTGTCATAGGCGTCGTCGAATCCCTCCCGCTGCAGCGTCCACTCCATATCCCAATAAGCTTCCGCGATGAAGAGAAACGCAGGACTTCGAGCGCGCACCGAATCGATCGCGTGCCGCCAGAACGGCGCGGCGCGAATGCCCCAGGTGCGCTCGAAGACCTCCGGCAGCACGAGCATCGCCATATCGCAGCGCACGCCGTCGCATTGACTCGAGATTCGCTCCAGCTCGATGACCATCGCCGCCTGCAACTCCGCGTTGCCATAGTTCAGCTGCAGCGTGTCAGGCCATCCATCGAAGTACGGATCACGGCCATAGGCGAATACCGCCTCCCCGCTCTTCGTGGTCAAGCGGCAGTAGTTCTGCGGAGCGCGCGCCAGATCGGCTTCGCTGCCATGGACAAAGTAATCGGGATGTTCATCCACCCACGGGTGGTCCGGTGCCATGTGATTGGGCACGAAGTCAAGCATCAGGCGCAATCCTCGCTGGCGCATGCGCGCGCGCAATCTCGCGAGTGCGGCATCACCCCCGAGGCCCTGGTGCACGGTATAGCCGGTGATGGCAAAGCCAGAGCCTGCGATGTCTTCCTCGCGAAGGTCGGGCAAGGTCTGCTCGAATTCGCGGCGCCATTGCGGGTTGCTCCGCGAGATGCGTTGAGCGGCAGCGCCCGTCTGCCAGACGCTCAACAGCCAGATCCAGTCGAACCCCATCTGCGCCCAGCGATCGAGTTCGGCGTCCGCGATATCGTCCAGCGTCGCCGCGCGCCCCAAAGAGGCGGACAACCCCGTCAGCGTGACGCGCGTGTTGATCTGATAGAGGGCCGGGTAGCGAGGGTTGGCCACCGCATCACCGCGCTGAATTCTCTGGCCCCGCCTTGCCTCGAAGCGCCCGCGCCGCCGCGGCTTCAGCACCGGGCATCAGCAGCAGGTCTTTCGTCAGCACGGCGTTCGTCTGAATGATGCGCGCAACACAACCCGTCCAGCCGGTCTGGTGACTTGCACCGATGCCCGCTCCCGTGTCTCCATGAAAGTATTCGTAGAACAGCACCAGATCGCGCCAATGCGGATCGTCGCGGAACCTCTGGGCGCTGCCGTGCGCAGGCCGCTCGCCTTCGCTGTCTCGCACGAAGATCCGGCTCAGGCGCTCGCCCAGTTCCTTGGCGACTTCGAGCAGCGTCATCATCCGCCCCGAGCCCGTAGGGCACTCGACCTTGAAGTCTTCGCCGAAATAGGCATACAGGCGCAGCAACGATGTGTAGAGCAGGAAGTTGATGGGCATCCACACCGGGCCGCGCCAGTTCGAATTGCCGCCGAACATTCCCGAGTCGGAATCCCCCGGCACATACGCGACCCGATACGACTGGCCCGAGTGCTCGAAGACATAAGGGTGATCGCGATGGACCCGCGACAGCGCGCGAATGCCGTAGGGGCTGAAGAATTCGTCCTCGTCCAGCATGCGAGCGAGGATGCGGCGAAGCTTCTCTTCATTGACGATCGACAGCATCCGGCGATTTGCGACGCCGGGCTCCTGCGGCAGATGCACATTGGCCGCAAGCTCGGGATGGCGCATCAGGAACATGCGCGCACGTTCGCGAAACCTCGGCATCTTCTCGACGATGTTTTCCTCGAACACCGCGACTGCTGCGAGCGGCAAAAGGCCGACGATGGAGCGCACCTTCAGGCGCGTGGCGCTGCCGTCGGGCATTCGCAGCACGTCATAGAAGAAGCCATCCTCTTCGTCCCACATCTCGTCCTGGCGGTCTCCCACCCTGTCCATCGCTCCGGCAATGAAGAGTGTGTGCTGAAAGAACTTCTCGACGAACTCCTCGTAAAGAGGCTCGCTGAGTGCCAGTTCGACGGAGATGCGAAGCATCTGCTGGCTGAAGAACACCATCCAGGCGGTGCCGTCTGCCTGATCGAGATAACCACCCGTGGGCAGCGGCGCCGAGCGATCGAACACGCCGATGTTGTCCAGCCCCAGAAAACCACCCTCGAACACATTGGCGCCGGTGCGGTCCTTTCTGTTGACCCACCAGGTGAAGTTGGCCAGCAGCTTGGAGAAGGCGTACTTCAGGAACTCGATGTCACCGCTGTCTCCGCGGCGTTCCTTGTCGACCAGAAAGAGCTGCATCGTCGCCCACGCATGCACCGGCGGATTGACGTCGCCGAAGTTCCATTCGTAGGCCGGAAGCTGACCGTTCGGATGCAGGTAGTCGTTGCGCAGCATCAAGTCGAGCTGCTGCTTCGCGAAGTCCGGGTCGACCATGCCGAGCGGAATCATGTGGAAAGCCAAGTCCCAGGCGGCATACCACGGGTACTCCCACTTGTCCGGCATCGAGATGATGTCGTCGTTGAACATGTGCGACCAATCGACGTTGCGCACTTTGCGGCGCTCCGATTGCGGCAGCTGGCTGCCGGCGCCGTGCTCGTCCAGCCAGAGATCGAGGTCGTAGTAGAAGTACTGTTTGGTCCACAGCATGCCGGCCAGCGCCTGCCGCATGACGTTCGCCCGGTCAGGATCATCCTGAACGGTAGGAGGCGTCAGCGACGCGTAGAAATCGTCCGCTTCCTTCAGCCGATTCGCAAAGATGACGTCGAAGTCGCCGAAGGGCGCCGGCAACGCCTCGGGCCCTCGCGTGGTCAACCGCAGCCGGACCGACTTCGATTGGCCCGCAGCCACGCTGAGTTTGTAGTGGGACGCGACCTTGGTCCCCTGCCCTGCCAAATTGACTGCATCCGAGTCTGCGTTGACGACGAAACGGTGAAAGGCGTCTTTCACATAGGCCGAGGCATTGGTTCCGCCGAAGAGGCGCGCGTTGTTGGTTTCGTTCTCGGTAAAGAGCAGCGGGACTTCGGCGTTGCCATCACCATCGCAATAGAGGTAGTACTCGTCCAGCGATTCAAGAAAGAGCGGATCGGTATGGCGCGCATGAACCGTCGCAATCCTGCTTGAGGCAACACGCTCCAGGACCGGTTTGGAGCCGCCACCCGACTGCGTCCACGTGTTGCGGAACCACAGTGTCGGCAAGAGATGAAGGGGCGCCGCTTCAGGTCCGCGATTGAACGCAGTGATGCGCACCAGGACATCGTCGGGCGCCGCCTTCGCATATTCGACGAAGACATCGAAATAGCGGTTGTCATCGAACACGCCTGTATCCAGCAGTTCGTATTCAGCCTCCTGCTTGCCGCGCCCACGGTTGGTGGAAACCAGGTCGTTGTACGGGTAGGCCGCCTGCGGGTACTTGTACAAGTACTTCATGTACGAGTGCGTCGGCGTCGAGTCGAGATAGAAGTAGTACTCCTTGACGTCCTCGCCATGGTTGCCCTCGCTGTTGGCAAGTCCGAAGGCTCGCTCCTTCAGGATCGGATCGCGCCCGTTCCACAACGCCAGCGCAAAGCACAGGATCTGATGGTCGTCGCTGATGCCTCCAAGGCCGTCTTCACCCCAGCGGTAGGCGCGCGAGCGGGCCTGGTCATGGGTGAAGTAGTTCCAGGCGTCGCCGTTGTCGCTGTAGTCCTCGCGCACCGTTCCCCATTGCCGCTCGCTGAGATAGGGACCCCACTTCTTCCAGGGCGCACGCTTGGCATGCGCGTCATCGAGCCGTCGCTTTTCCGCAGGTTCAGTGCTCATGGGAGGTCTCCTGGAGGAACGACCACGATTGGGCCTCATCCCCGCATGTTTGATCAAGACAAACATGGAAGCACCGGAACAAGGTGAAACAAGCGAAGTCGGGTTTATCCCGTAGGCGCGCCCGTGTAGTGGCTTTTACCGTTGCCAGCCAACCTGGAGGAGACAAGCCCATGATGCGCAATGCGATACGTAGTGCCTGCTTTGTAGCCGCGTGTGCCGCGCTTCTCGCGCAGACGCCGTCCTGGGGTCGGGACGACCACGACGATCGCAGCGATCACGGCGATCACGGCAATCGCCCGGACCGTGCCGACATTGCCCGGCGCACCCACTTCGGCAAGATCGTTGGCGTGGACGACTCCAGCAACACCGGGACGCTCGCATGGAAGGGCGTGCCCTTTGCCAAGCCGCCAGTGGGCGACCTGCGCTGGAAGGCTCCGGTCGATCCCGATCCATGGAAGAAGCCCAAGGCGACCCAGCAGTTTGCCAATGCGTGCGCGCAATACGGCCGCATCTACGGCCCGGGCGTCAACAACCGCTACGACGCGACCATCGGCACCACGCTGAACCAGGCCGTGGGCAACGAGGATTGCCTCTACCTCAACATCTGGCGTCCGGCGAATGACCGGGACGACTTGCCCGTCATCGTCTTCGTCCACGGCGGAAGCGACGTGTCGGGCTATACGGCCGACCCGGTCTACGACGGCGCTGCGCTCGCCAAGGCGGCGCAGGCGGTCGTCGTCACGGTGAACTACCGGCTCGGCATCTTCGGCTTCCTCGACGTGCCGCAACTCAAGTCGGGCACCCAGCCGGAGGAAGACTCTGGCAACTTCGCCTTGCTCGACATCGTCAAGGCGCTTGAATTCATTCGAAGCGACATCGATGAATTCGGCGGTGATCCACGCAACGTCACATTGATGGGACAGTCAGCGGGGGCCATCAACGTCTATGCGCTCCTGGCTTCGCCCGTGGTCACGAACGCGCGCCACAAGCTCTTCCACCGCGCGGTGCCGCTCAGCGGCGGACTGTCGCTTGCCACGGACCTGCCTCCCGGCAGTATCCCGACGCTGAGCCCAGAGCCGGTGTATCTCGCCCAGGGCAATGCCCTGCTCACGAACCAGCTTATTGCCGACGGGCTCGCCAGCGACGCCGCCTCCGCCGCCGCCTATGTGGCCAGCCAACCGCCCGCGCAGATCGCAGCCTATCTGCGCTCCAAGAGCCCCGCGACGCTGTTCGGCACGCTGCTCACCAAGCTCGCGCCGCTCGGGCTCGCAGGCTCCGGCCCCATCCCCGACGGCGCCGTCCTGCCCGTCGATCCCATCGCCGCCATTCGCGCCGGGAACTATCTGCGGGTGCCCGTGCTCGCGGGCAACACTCGCGACGAGGCGAAGCTGTTCCCGACCTTCCTTGCGCTGTCCCCCGCGCTCGGCGGCGTCAGCGGCCGGCTCGTGAGCGATGCAACTTTGTTCTCGACCCAGTTCAGCTACAACCCCGACGCACCGCCCGCGGTGAGCATCGGCCAGTGGATTCCGGCGCAATACCTTCCGGTGACGACGCCCGTCACGGGCTTCAACGCAAAGACGGACTTGCTGAACCAGATCTTCTTCATCGCCAGCCGCGACAACATGCTCAACACGCTGAAAGCGCAGCAGCACGAGGTCTGGTATTACCGCTTCGACTGGGACCAGGAGCCGGCGCCCTGGAACGACATCTATGGCGCGGCGCACGCTTTTGACTTGCCGTTCATCTTCGGCACTTTCGGGCCCTCGCTCTTCTCGAACATCGCGAACTCGACCGCGAACAAACCGGGGCGGCTGCAACTGTCCGAAGCAATGATGAAAAGCCTGGGCGCCTTCGCCCGCCGAGGCGACCCGAACGCGCAGGTGCTGGGCGTCACCTGGCAACCGTGGCCTTCGATGCTTCTCTTCGACGCGACGGCGACCAGCAAGGCGATTTCCGTACAGTAGCGCAGGGGCCCAGGGTCCATTGAACCGTTTCCTCGTGGGCTGGAATGAACCGTTCCAACCCACGAGAAGCGCATGGGCCCACGAACACGTCCCACGAAGGCAGGCTGCCCCGTCCCGGAGCACGAGGAGTACAGTGCGCTGGAGCCCCTCTCTCATGAGCTTCCGATGCCGAGCATGCCCCTCGATGCCATCCGCACGCAGGCCGAGGAAGCGTCCTTGGCCGAGCGCGCGGAGGTGGGCTTGCTTGCCCGAACGACCAGGGGCGACCTGCAGGCTTTCGAGCAGCTTTATCGCGCCTATCACCCGCGCCTCACGCGCTTTCTCGATCGCCTGACGCGCCGCCCCGGCCTCGTCGAAGAAGTCCTCAACGACACGATGCTGGTGGTCTGGAACCGCGCCGCGACCTACAACGGCCGCAGCAAGGTGTCGACCTGGATCTTTGCGATCGGCTATCGCAAGGCCATGAAAGCGTTGAGCCGGCTGGATGAGCCCATTTCGGAAGAAGGCGACGACGATCAGCCGGCGCCGGCGGAGGCCAATCCCGAGTACCGCGCCGCGCAGTCGCAGATTCGCGAAGTGCTGGCACAGGCCATGGACCAGCTCTCGTTCGAGCAGCGCGCGGTCGTCCACCTGACCTACTTCCACGGCATCGGTTGCCGCGAAATCAGCGAGATCGTCGACTGCCCCGTGGACACCGTGAAGACGCGCATGTTCCATGCCCGTCGCAGATTGAAGAACCTGCTCGTCGGTCGATTGGAGGATTGGCTGTGAGCGGGCGCGTCGTTCCCCTCGGCACGGACGTGCATCAGAAGGTGCAGGCGCTGCTGCCGTGGTATGTCCGCACCGGCGCAAGCCCCGGCGAAGAAGATCGACAAGCCAGGGACGAACGCGCCTGCGTCGAAGCGCACGTCGCCGAATGCGCGCGCTGCCAGGCCGAACTGGCCTGGGAAAGGGAGATTCAGGCCGCCTGCGCCAGTTCGGAACCTCCGCCCATCGGCAACGCCGACCACGGATTCGCGCTATTGCGCGAGCGCATCGCCGCCGATGCATCGCCACCACGACGCCAGGGACTGCTGGCGCGCCTGAAGGCGCACTGGCGGGACACTCCCGTGTTGACTCGTTGGGCGCTTGCCGGTCAATGCGCGCTTGTCGCGGCGTTGAGCGGCGTGCTCGTGATGGCCGTGGTCCCGGAACAGCGCTTCCGGGCACTCGGCGGACCCGCGCCGCGTGGCGCCGCCACTCATGGCAACCTGATCGTGCGCTTCCGACCCGAGGCCACGGAGCAGCAAATGCGACGCGTGCTGCGCGAAAGCGAAGCCCGGTTGGTCTATGGGCCGACCGCCACCGATGCCTACCTGCTGGCGGTGCCGGCCGGCCTCGAAACAGCGGCGGTCAACCGTATGCGCAAGGAAAGCACGGTGATGCTCGTCGAGTCGCTCGATGGCCGGGCGCCGCCATGAAGCGCCTTCTCGTGGTGCTGGCATGGCTGCTTTCCCTCGCCGCAGTCCAGCCGCTCGCGGTAGCCGCGCCGACCGAGCCGACCGTCACGACGCCCGCTCCCGATCAGCAAGTGTTGCTGCTGTTGCGCCTTCCGCCGGAGCACTATCGGCCCGAGAGCGCCTATTCAGGCGGCTACGGCGACGGCCCGGCGCACGGTGCGCGGCGCCGCGTGGCTGCAGCGCTCGCACGCGAACATGGCCTGACACTGATCACCGACTGGGCGATGCCGCTGCTGGGTGTGGACTGCTTCGTGATCGCCGTGCCGGACGGCCAATCGCCCGAACGCGTCGCGCAGGACTTGTCGCGCGATCCACGCGTGGCCTGGGCGCAGCCGATGAACGTCTTCCAGGCACAGGCGGGCCACGACGACCCGCTGTACCCGCTTCAACCGGTAGCGCAAGCCTGGCACCTTCAAGACCTGCACGAGATCTCCACCGGCCGACAAGTGCGCATCGCCGTGGTCGACAGCGGCGTCGACGAACTGCACCCCGACCTGGTCGGCCAGGTGGTGCTCAGAGAGAACTTCGTCGTCGGCCGCCGTGACGTCGCCGAGGACCATGGAACGGCGGTGGCGGGCATCATCGCCGCGCGCGCAGACAACGGCGTCGGCATCGTCGGCATCGCGCCGAACGCACGTCTGCTTGCCTTGCGCGCATGCTGGCAGCAAAGCAGCGACAGCACCTTGTGTACGAGCCTGAGCCTCGCGATGGCGCTTCACTTCGCCATCACGCACGATGCCTCGGTCATCAACCTGAGCCTCAGCGGGCCGCGCGATCGCCTGCTCGACAGGCTGCTCGATGTCGCGCTCTCGCGCAGCATCAGCGTGATCGGCGCCTTCGACCGGAAGTTGCCCGACGGCGGATTTCCGGCATCGCACGCGGGCGTCGTGGCAGTCGCCGACGACACCGGCGAGCCTGCACTGCGCGGCACGCTGGTCGCCCCCGGTCGCGACGTGCCAACCACCCTGCCGGGTGGCCGCTGGAATCTCGTGTCCGGTTCATCGTATGCCGCAGCCCACGTGACGGGCTTGTTCGCCCTGATGCGCGAACGATCGCCGGCACCGGCAGCGGCGCCTTCCTTCGCCAGCGTCGTCGCCTTCCCCGGCGGAGACATCGACGCTTGTGCCACACTGGCACGCGTCGCAGGCGATGCTGCCTGCGTCCGCACCGTGACGCGATCCACGACACCCTTCAACATGCGTCAGTGACATGCCGACCGCCGGTCTGCGTGCCGCGCTCTGCCCCTCGCTCTTCCTCGCCTGCGGCGTCGCTTTCGCACAGGTCGGTGCAAGCGTCGCGCTCCTCTCCGACTATCGCTATCGCGGCATTTCGCTCAGCGACGAGCGGCCGACCCTTCTCCTGAGCGCCGCCTATGACGATCCGGGCGGCTGGTTCGGCGGCGGGTCGCTGACTGAAGTGATGCTGTATCGGCCGCGCTGGCAAGTGCAGGCGCTCGGCTATGCGGGGTACGCGAGCCGGCTTTCGGATCGCTTCGGCTGGGAAGCGGGTGTGACCGGCGTTCACTTCGGCACCGACTCGCGCTACGACTACTACGAGGTGTTCGCTGGGCTGAATGGCGAGAGATGGAACATGCGGGCGCACTACTCGCCCGACTATTTCGGCAGCGGCGCGCGTACGGTGTATGGCGAATTCAACGTGGGCGTGCCTCTTTCAGCCCTGATGCGCGCAACGGCGCACGTCGGCGCGCTGATGCGAGTCGGCGGCACCCGCACCGAAGACGCCAACGCGAGCTTCGATGCAAGCCTGGGGGCCGCCGTCGCGCGCGACGCGTGGGAAGTGCAGCTCGCCTGGGTGGCAGGCGGCCGCAGCGCCGTCTACCCGACTGCCTATGGACGCGCATCGCGCGGTGCGCTGGTGCTGAGCGCTTCGCTCGCCTTTTGAACGATGGCGGCATGAACCTTTCGGCGCCGGCCCGGAATACACCGAGCCCCGTCCCAAAGGAGATGCGCAATGAGAGCCAATCGCCTGAAGTTGTACGGTCTCGCCTGTGCGAGCGCGTTCCTGCTGGCCGCCTGCGGAGGCGGTGGTGGCTACTCTGGCAGCCCGTTCGTGCCAGGCGCCGGATCAGGGATGGGCACCGGCACCGCAACCGGCATGGGCCCAACCACCGGCATGAGCTATGCCGCGACCAACCTCGTGTCCGATCTCTCCGCGGCCAACAACCTGTACGGCAGCTCGAGCAGCGATGCACGCCTTGTCAACGCATGGGGCGTGGCCTTCAACCCCAAGGGATTCGCCTGGGTCGCGAACAATGGCTCATCGACCTCCACCCTCTACGACGGCAACGGCGTTGCGCAATCGCTGGTCGTATCGATACCGCCAGGCGCTGCCGGCAATGCGATGCCGACCGGCATTGTCTTCAACGGCCACCAGAACTTCATGGTCACGCAAAACGGCGTCACCGGCGCGAGCGCCTTTATCTTCGCGGGACAAGGCGGCACCTTGTCCGGCTGGTCGCCCAGTGTCGATATGACTCACGCGGTCACGGTTTTCGACAGCGGACCCGCGGGCGCGGTCTACACGGGCCTGGCCATCGCCAGCCAAGGCTCCGCGGACTTTCTGTACGCAGCGGATTTCCGCCACGCGAGAGTCGACATGTTCGATTCGACCTTCAAGCAGACCCGCGTCGCGGGCACCTTCGTCGACCCGGCATTGCCGGCCGGTTACGCGCCATTCGGCGTCCAGGCGATCAATAGCCTGATCTACGTGAGCTATGCCATGCAGGACGCGCAAGCGGCCAACCCCATCGCGGGAGCCGGTCTTGGAGCCATCGACGTCTTCGACACTGCCGGCCGGCTCGTCAGCCGCCTCGTTCCGCCGGGCGGCCCGGTCAACGCGCCATGGGGCATGGCGATGGCGCCGGCCGACTTCGGTCCCTTCAGCAACGCTTTGCTCGTTGCCAATGCCGGTGACGGGACGATCAATGCGTTCAACGCGACCAACGGTGCGTTCATGGGGACGCTCTCGACAGCGGCAGGAAGCCCTGTCGTCGTTGATGGCTTGAAAGGCATTGCCTTCGGCAATGGCATCGACAACCAGCCCACGAACACACTATTCTTTGCCGCAGGCCCCGGCGGAGGAAGCCATGGCGTCTATGGCCGCATCGACAACCGTTGAATCTCGTGTTGTGAAGGAGAAACTCACCATGAAACATGCAGTCGTGATGTTGATTTCCAGCCTGTCCTTGGCCTTCAGCCTTTCCGCGCTGGCGGCCGGTGGTGGTGGCGGCGGCGGAGGAGGCGGTGGTGGTGGGGGCAGCGAAGCCGTCAACGTCAACCCGGACCCGGACTTCCGTGCAGGAATGGCGGCGGTCGGCAAGGAGGACTGGCAGCAGGTCCAGACCCACATGACCGCCTACGTCGCGCGCAGTCCCGGCGACGCCGACGCGTGGAACGAGCTGGGCCATGCGCAACGCAAGCTGGGCAATACCGAGGGCGCGCTGAGTTCCTACGACAAGGCGCTGAAGATCAACCCGAAGCACAGGGGCGCGCACGAATACCTCGGCGAGGCCTATCTACAGATGGGTGACCTCGCACGGGCCGAGCAGGAACTCAAGGTGCTCGACAAGCTCTGCTTTCTCCCGTGCGAAGAGTTCACTGACCTGAAGGGCGAGATCGCGAAGTACCGGAGCCAGCGCGCGGCGAAGACCGGGACGTGATGCTTCCACTGCTCACGGCGACAGTCGGGGTACCGACGGACAAGACCGCAAACTTGCCGGTGCCGAGGACCTCGTGCAGTCGCTGCGGCGGCGTTCATCGCGTCCTGCATGCCGGTGTTCATGCCTTGACCACCGGCCGGACTGTGCACATGCAACGACGCGAAAGCGACCATGTCCGATCGGGAAGAACACCAGCGGGCTGCCCCGCGCCGATGATGAGGACCTGAGGGTTCATTGCATGTACTTGCTTGAGGCGCAGACAGCTTGCTCGGCTTGAGGGTTTACCCCAGCCATCCGCAACCCCGGCACTCGTTCGGGCCAGCTTCGGGTTAGCGAGAGCATCCTGTCACGCAGGCGAAGGCGTATCGTCCGTGGCAGGATTAAATTCGCGGCCAACGACACGAGTGAGGAGGCGGCGACGCGGAAACCGGAGAACAGGGCCGGGCGCGATCGCCACAGACAGTGAATAAGCTTCGAATCACTGGCCCTGGAGGGGCTCGGTACTGCCTGGGCGACCCGATGCTGGTCCTGGACGGGGAGGTCCTGGTTTGCACTGTCGACCCGGTGCCAGTCAGTTCGTCCGGCAACGAGATATGGGTCGAGCATTTCACGCCGCCCTTGTTCAGCCTGGAAGAAAGCCGGCATCTCAGCCGGCTCATCTTTCTCGAAATCTGCGCCTTCGTCGCCGAACAGGTCCAGCAGGTGCAGGCGGTGTCTTTTGCGTTCTCGCGCCCGGCGGGGCTTCTGTCGAACCCTTCGGCGGATCGCGTGGAGACCATGCACCGCATCGGCATCGAGAACGTTCAGGTCTCGCCGAAGCCATGTGCCATCCCTGGGCACTTCGTGGTCAGCGGCACCTGGCACTACAGCGAGCGCAACCTGGCGGCCCTGAACGAGGTACTTGCGGAGCTGCGTGGGCTGTACCGCGATCGGCCGATCGGCACCGATCCGGAGGGCAGCGCGCGCGCGATCAAGCGTCTCGTCGCGCGCTGGCGCAAGCAGTAGCGGCCCCGGCCGCTAGCGGCGCCCGCGCATCAGCGACAGCAATAGCGCCGTCAGGACCGCGCTGCCGGCTGCGGCATAGACCACGGCCTTCATCGGCTCGTCGGAGGCGAACTGCATGCCGCGCTGTTTCAGGTCGACCGCCTGCCCCTTCATGCTGTCGATCTTCTTGCCGGCCGCGTTGACGGCGTCCTTCGCATAGGCCTTGCCGGCTTGAGCTGCCGCGCTCGCCTTGGCCTGGGCATCTTGCAAGTAGCCCTGAGCCGCGTCCGCGGCCTTGCGGCCCATGCTGTCGGCGTCTTCCGTTGCCCGGCGAACGGGGTCCTCTTGAGTACCGGCTGCGCCCGTGGTCCCCATGGTCTCTGAGCGCGTGTTCGATGAATTGCTTTCCATGATGTCGTCCTGGTTGTGAGTGTGTGAGCGGCGGTCGTGCACGGTTGTGTATCGCTTCGTTAGCGCCGCTGATTGATCAGCCGTCATGCCCTGCCCGTGTAGGCGCCGGCTCGCTTGGATGTGCATGGGCCGGCCTCCGCGCACGGCGCGCGAGGCGCCTACGCCGATGCGGGTCGAGGGCTCACGCCCGTTGGCGGCTCGATGCGCTATTGCTGTTGAAAAGTGTTGCAATCCAATGGAAGAGCACTGTGATGACCATCAGCTTCGCACATCTTCAAAAACATCTTCAAAACCAGAACGGACTGGCGTTCGCGCCATTGTTCTTCGCCATGACGCTGGCGTTCGCCCAGCAACCGCCCGCGCCGGGAGCGCCATCGCAGCCCGCCGAGATCTCGAAGGAATCGCCTGCTCCGGCCCCGCAGCGGGCCAAGGACGCGGCGGCGCCAAAGGCGCCGGCATTGGAAACCCATCCGAGTCCGGCTGCAGCAGCCAACGCGCAACGTGCCGCGCGCCAACCGTACGATCCGGCCCATGCCGAGCCCAAGGAACCCGGCCCCTCCGACCCTGAACCGATCACGCATCCGGACAAGGCGCCTTCGCCAACGCCGCCGCGCTGACAACGACCTACTGTGAGGGCGCAATGCCTTGCATCAGCAGTGACAGCGCCTTCTGCACGCCCTGCGAAGACAGCGCTTCGCCCTTGTCGTAGCCCAGCCGCACGACCACGAGGTCATGCGAGGGAACGATGATCACCACCTGCCCGCCTGCTCCGAGCATGTAGTAGGCCGACGCGGGCACGGGCCACTGCCCCATTCCGTTGATCCAGAAGAAGCCGCCGTAGATGGGCCGCTTGTCGGCCGCCCACGCCGGCGCGACGGTGCTCACGAACTTGACGAATCCTTCGGGCAGGATGCGCTCGCCGTTCCACACGCCGTCCTGCAGATACAGATTGCCCAGGCGCGCCCAATCGCGTGCGGACATGAAGTCGTGGCCTTGCGTGAGGAAATTGCCGTAGGGGTCGGGTTCAATGCTCATCGAGCGCACGCCGATCTTGTCGAAGAGCGCGCGTTGCGGAAATGACAGGTAGTCCTCGCCGCGCGCTTCGACAGCAAGCCGGATCAGGTAGTTGGCCAGCACAGGATCGGTGTTGCGATAGCGGCCGATGGTGTTGGGCGGCCATTGCTGCGGTCGAGTTGCCGCGTAGTTGAAGGCGTCAATGCGGCCCGTGTAGAAATAGATGTGATCGGGGTAGGTGCCGTTCGGGTCGAAGTCCGGATCGTTGGGCGCCTTGATGCGCAGGCCGCTCGACATGTGCAGCAGGTCCGAGATGCGGATCTGCTGGCGCTTGTCGCCGGGGGCTTGCCATTCGGGAATGGGCGCGGGCTGGTCCAGCGTATAGACCCCCTGCTTAATGAGAATGCCCATCAGAGTGGCCGTGACGCTCTTGCCCATCGACCAGGATTCGAGCGGCGTCGTCGCAGTCGCGCCGTTCGCGTAGCGCTCGCCGATGATGCGTCCCTTATAGGTCACGACGAAAGCGGTGGTGTATGCGCCCGACGCCTCGAAGGGCGCGGCCATCGCCTGATCGACCTTCGCCGTGTCGATGCCCGTGGCGCGGTCGGTCGGCAGCACGTCGCCCATCGGCCACGGCTGCGTGGCGGGATCGGGCAGCGCGCTGGTCACGGTCTCGGGCTTGAAGGACACCTCCCTCGCGCCCGGCGCCAGCGTCACGCATCCCTGCGAGCCGTAATACCTGGCGGTCAGCGTCTTGCCGTTGGGCATGGTGATGCGCACTTCCTTGTTGGCGCGGTCGACCACCGGCTTTCCCACCTTGCTGCGCTGCGCATAAGGCCCGGTGAAATACCCGGTGGCTTCGGCAGCCACATCCGGATCCATGCCGGTGATGAAGACGTTGGAACACACCGTCTTGGCGAACCCGGCGGTGTTGTGCTCCAGCGGATCGCCCGGCGGCGGAACGTAGGGCGTGTCGATCTCGAAACTCCGGGCGCGTGCGATCAACGCGTCGCGCGCGGGCAGTTGGGAAGCGGTCGCTCCTGACCCGGCGGATCCCGCGCCAGCGAGCCCGCCGCCTCCTCCTCCACCACCACCTCCGCACGAAACCAACGCCAGCGCCATCAGCGCCCCTGCCATCGCCGCGAGTGCGATGCGCACCGGCCTTTTCATGAGCTTCTCCTTTTTGTTTCGACCGTGAGTCTCCACGACAACCGGGACATTGCTTCAGCGGAGGACTCAGGGTTTGCCCTCGCGGGCAGGGCCCTTGAGCAACACGCCCGCACCGGGGCTCGTTCAGCGCCTTCTGAGACGGGGGCGTGTCATCGTGCTTACATCGCGGCGTCACGGTCCGCGCCTAGTCTTGGCACGCCCAAGTTATGGAGTACCCCACTATGAACCCGTGGTTTGTCCTGCGCGCACCTGTCGCGCTTTCGATCCTGGCGTGCGCCCTGACCGCTTGTGGCGGCGATGGCGGCGGCAGCGCCCTTGGCGGAGCAACCGCTGCGACCGGCACCACCGCCAGCAGCAGCACGCCGAGCAAGACCGATTCCGCCGCTTCCTCATCCGACACCAGCCAGCCGAACGTCAGCTACGCCCCCTGACCCTCGCGCCATCACTCCCAAAGAAATCCAAGTCAAACACATGACGACACGACGCAAGTTCCTGCAAAGCACCACTGGCACCGGCATTGCCGCCGCTACCTTGGCGACCTTTCCGCCCAGCATCCGCCGCGCGTTGGCCATCCCTGCACACCACGAGACGGGCACCGTCAAGGATGTGAAGCACGTCGTGCTGCTGATGCAGGAGAACCGGTCCTTCGACAGCTACTTCGGCACCTTCAAGGGCGTGCGCGGCTTCGGCGACCGCTTTGCAGTCCCGTCGCCCAACGGCAAGAACGTCTTTTCGCAGACCTATACGAAGACGACGCCGCCCAGCACCTTCGTGCCCTATCACCTCGATGCGAGCAAAGGCAATGCACAGCGCGCCGGCAGCACGCCGCACTCCTGGTCCGACTCGCAGGCGGCATGGGACCACGGCCGCATGTACAAATGGCCCGATGCCAAGGGCCAATTGGCCATGGGCTACTACGAGACTGCGGAAGTCCCCTTCCAGCGTGCGCTGGCGGATGCCTTCACGCTGTGCGACCACTACCACTGCGGCATGCACACGGGCACGATCGCGAACCGGCTCTTCTACTGGAGCGGCACCAATGGCCCCAACGGCATCAGTCCGATCGATGGCAGCAAGGTCCGCGTCGCCGGGTTGAACAACCAGTTCAACGGTGGCAACGACATCGGCGCCTCGACGGCCGGCTGGACGTGGACCACCTATGCCGATCGCCTGGAGAAGGCCGGCGTGAGCTGGAAGGTCTACCAGAGCCTGATCGACAACTACGGCTGCAACGAGATGATGGGCTTTCGCCATTGGCGCGCCGCCATCGAGCAGATGCCGCCGGCGCGCCGTCCGGTTTACGTCGCGGCAACGGACATCACGCAGCCCGTCACCGCGGCCGGCCCGTTTTACGACCCCGTGGTCGACGACGCGCTCAGCCCGCTCGCCAAGGGTTTCGGCAACACCATGCCGTATGGCTTTCTCGAAACCTTTCGCGAAGACATCAAGAACGGCACGCTGCCGGCGGTGTCCTGGATCATTTCACCTTCCGCCTACAGCGAACATCCCGGACCGTCGAGTCCGGCAAAGGGCGGCTGGTACGTGCAGCAAGTGCTGGACGCACTGACCGCCAATCCGGAGGTCTGGAGCAAGACCGTGCTGCTGGTCAACTTCGACGAGAACGACGGCTTCTTCGACCACCTGCCCTCGCCTGCGGTGCCCTCGCGCAATGCCGATGGTTCCTTGTCCGGCGCGCACACGTTCGCGGAGGCGGACGTGGCGGTCGAATATCACGACTTCGCGCCAGCGACCACGAGCCAGCCCGCAGCCGACGGACGGCCCTATGGTCCAGGGCCGCGCGTGCCGATGTGGGTGGTCTCGCCCTGGAGCCGCGGCGGCTGGGTCAACTCGCAAGTCTCGGATCACACTTCGACGCTGCTCTTTCTCGAGAAGTGCTTCGGCGTGGTCGAGCCGCAGATCAGCAACTATCGCCGCGCGATCTGCGGCGATCTCACCAGCGCCTTCAACTTCGAACGGCCCAACGACGAGCCGCTGCCCACGCTGGCCGGACGCAAGACCAAGGAAGAAGCCGATGCGCTGACTGCCGAACAGCAGGCACTGCCGAAGATCGTGCCGCCGGCCGACCCCACACTGCCGGCGCAGGCCAGCGGCGTGCGCCCTTCGCGCGCGCTGCCGTATGAGCTGCACACGAGCGCGCGCAGCGATTCGGCCAATGGCCGGATCCAATTGCTCTTTGCCAACAGCGGGCGCGCTGCCGCCGTTTTCCACGTCTACGACAAGCTGCACCTGTCGGACCGCCTGCCGCGCCGTTACGCAGTCGAAGCCGGCAAGCAACTCAACGACTACTGGAGCGCGATGACCGACAACGCGGGCCTGTACGACCTGTGGGTGCTCGGCCCCAACGGTTTCCATCGCGAGTTCAAGGGCGACTTGAATGCACTGCGCGCGGCAGGCGCGCCGGCGCCCGAGATCCGCGTGGGCTACGACACGCGAAGCGGCAACATCCACCTGCAGCTGCGCAATGATGGCCGGCGCGATTGCCGCTTTACCGTCAAGCCGAACAAGGCCTATGCCCGGCCACAGGTCCTGGGCCCCGGCGGCGGGAGGGACGACCGCGGCGACCGTCACGATAACAAGGGCCACGGGCACAACAATCATGACGACCACGACGACCACGACGATCACGGTAACCACGGCGGAATCGGCACCAACCCCGACGGTTCATGGAGCGTTCGAGTCAAGGGCGGCGATGACGCCGGCATGCGCTGGAGCCTGGACGACAGCGGCCAGTGGTATGACTTCGTGGTGACCTGCGATGCGGACGCCAGCTTCTACCGGCGCTTCGCGGGCCGTGTCGAAACCGGACGTCACCTAGTGAGCGATCCAGCCATGGGGCTTGCAGACCGCTTCTGAGCGGCAACGCCGCCACGCCCGCGTGGTTGCAGCTCAGCGTGCCCGAATGACGTCGGAGACGACGCCGTTCTCGTTGACGGTGCAATTCACGTTGGGCTTGCCAGGGCCGATGCCGAGCGTCACGACGTAGAACCCATCGTTCATGGTCTGTGCATCGGTGATGGGTGTCACGCTTTCCTTGGGCACCTTGTACTCGCGGGACACGGCGTCGATGCAACTCGTGCGTGACACCAAGGGCGACATGAAGCCGCCGACGAGAGGCGGCAGGGGTTTGTAGTTGGCGCAACCGCTCGCAACTGTGATGAAGGCGATGACCGCCAGTGATGAACGACTGCGAACCCACATGCTGACTCCTTGGTATGCCGGCCGCTCCGGCGGAATGGTTTGCCGATGGCTCACTGGAAGGTGAAGTCGACGGCCTTCGGTGCGCCATCGATCGCCACGCGCTGCGACTTGGTCTTGCCCAGCGCTTGTCCTTCGACGGTGTAGCTGCCGTTCGGCAGCTTGACCAGGCAGATGGGTCCGGTCGAAGGAACACTCAGGACGCTGGCACCCTTGGCATCCTTGATCGTCAGATTGACGGAAGCCATGTATTCGCCATTGGACGATGCAAAAAGCAGCGACAGCGGATAGTCCTTCCGCGCAGCAAGCATCGCCTTGGAAGATCCCAGTCCGATGCCGCCACATGTGAAGCTCGCCGTGCCTTGTGTTTGGAGGGGCGGTATTGCAGGCGCATCCTGCGCCGGCACGGTGACTGACGCACAGGTCAAGACAACAGCGGCAATGGGAAGGGTCAAGAATGAAAGACGCATGCCAGTCTCCTTGAATTGAGGTGGGGTGTCGGACCGCTGCGTAGATTCTCAAAAAGCGGGGCCAGTTGCGCCATCCCGGCGCCCACCTAGCCGCACGTACGTGGCAATCACCCGAGGCCCACATAGACGCCGCGAACCAGCAACGCCGCCATGGCGGCCATGGTCAGGCCGACGAGCGCGTCCAGCACTTGCCATGCCTTGGGTCGCCTGAACATCGGAGCCAGCCAGCGCGCCCCGTAGCCCAGGAGCCCGAACCAGAACAAGCTGGCCACGCTCGCGCCGGCCACGAACCATCCGCGCATCGATGCCGGCTGCTGGGCTCCGATGCTGCCCACCAGCAGCATCGTGTCCAGGTAGACGTGTGGGTTCAGCAACGTGAATGCGGCCGCCTGCGCCATCGCGGCAGCCCGCCCGAGGCGCACGCCCCCTTCGGATGGCAACAACGCGTGCGCGTGTCGCGCGCGGCGCAATGCCTGCAGGCCGTAAACGGCAAGGAAGGCGGCGCCGGCCAATGCCAGTGCCCGAGTCAGCCCGGGGTGGTCACCCAGCGCGCGCGCCATGCCCGAAACCCCGGCGACGATCAGTACGCCGTCGGCCAATGCACAGAACAACACGATGCTGCCCACATGCTCGCGCCGCAGTCCCTGGCGCAAGACGAAAGCGTTTTGCGCGCCGATGGCAACGATGAGTCCCAGGCTCAGGAAGAGACCTTGCGCGAAAGCCGAGGACGCAAGCGAAGCGGAGTCAGAAAAGTTCAACATCAGGGAATCTTGCCTCCATGCATCAATGAAGACAAACTATCTTTACTAACGTCAATTTAGGATTGCTAATTTCATGCTGGACTATTCAGCGCTTTCGGCACTCGCTGCCGTCGTACGCGAAGGCAGCTTCGAACGCGCGGCCCGCGCGCTGCACGTGACGCCATCGGCCGTGTCGCAACGCATCCGGCTGCTGGAAGAGCGCGTCGGTTGCGCCCTGGTGGTGCGTGATCAGCCCTGCCGCGCCACGGAAACGGGTCGGCGCCTGTGCCAGCACGTCGATCGCGTCCGCCTGATGGAGCAGGAACTCGAAGGCGCCGTCGCGGCACTGGCGCCGGAGGGAGTCACGCGGGTGCCGCTGCCGGTGGCGGTGAATGCCGACAGCCTGGCGACCTGGTTCGCTCCTGCCGTGGCCGCCTTCGCCGCCGAAGCGCCGGTGCTCATGGAAATCGCCATCGACGACCAGGACCACACGGCCGAATGGCTGCGCAGCGGCACCGTGCTGGCAGCCGTGACCGGCACCGCGCGCCCTGCGGTCGGCTGCGACAGCCGTCCATTGGGATCGATGCGGTACGTGGCTGCCGCCACCCCTGCCTTTATGGGTCGTCATTTCGCGGATGGCGTGGGAGCCGGCAGCCTCGCGCGCGCGCCCAGCCTGGTGTTCAATGCCAAGGACGAACTGCAAGCACAGTGGGCGCGCCGCCTTTGCCATCGCCATGTCGAACTGCCCCGTCATACCTTGCCGTCCACGCAGGCTTTCGTGACCGCGACGCTGGGCGGCATGGGTTGGGGCCTGCACCCTCGGGCGCTGATTGCGCCGCACCTCAAGAACGGCTCGCTCGTGGAGCTCGTCCCCAAAACCCCGCTCGACGTCCCCTTGCACTGGCAGCAGGCCCGCGCAGCGTCCGCCCTTCTCGATGGACTCACGCGCCAACTGGTCGCGGCCGCGCAGCGCGCCCTCTTGCCGCACCAGTGAGCGAGTCTCCGGCGGGAGTCATGCGACATACTTCGGCTCGCATTTTTCGCTTTCGCCCATGTCACTCGCGCTGCTGCTCCTGCAACTCACCGTCATCCTGATCGTCGCCCGCGGATGCGGCCTCTTGCTCCGTGCCTTCGGGCAGCCGATGGTCATCGGCGAAATGACGGCGGGCGTGCTTCTGGGGCCGGTGGTGCTGGGTGCGCTCTTTCCGCAATGGCATGCGCAGCTGTTTCCGCCCGCCTCGCTGCAGGGTTTGTCTTCCCTGGCATCGCTGGGTGTCGTGCTTTTCATGTTCGTGGTCGGTGTGGAGCTTCGTGCGCCAGTGGGCGTCGCCGCGCAAGTGAAGGCGGCGGGGTGGGTCGGCGTCTGCAGCATGCTGTTGCCCATGGTTCTGGGCTTGTCGATCGCCCCGGTGCTGCATCCTTCACTGGCGCCAAGCGGGTTGCCTTTCTGGCCGTTCGCGCTTTTCCTTGGGGTGTCGCTGTCGATCACGGCCTTTCCGGTGCTGGCGCGCATCCTGAAAGACCGGAACATGACGCAGACGCGGATCGGGCAATTGGCACTGGGTGCGGCGGCCGTGGTCGACTCCCTGGCCTGGGTGCTGTTGGCGCTCGTGGTCGCTTTTGCGAGTTCGCACAGCGGTTTGGAGGGCTTCGTCCGGATCAGCCTTGGCCTCGTCGGACTGGTTCTGACAATGTTCGTGGTCGTCAAACCCCTGCTGGCGAGGGCACTGCGCCTGCATGCGCCCGAAGGCGAGTCGTCTCCGATGATGCTGGCGATCCTCATGATCGGGCTGTTCATCTGCGCGATGGTCACGGAGTGGCTGCACCTGCACGCGGTGTTCGGCGCTTTCCTGTTCGGCGTGAGCCTTCCACGCGACGATCGTCTGCTGAAGCATCTGGTCGACCGGCTCGAGCCTCTGTCGGTCGTCGTGCTGATGCCCATCTTCTTCGCGTTGGCGGGCTTGGGGACCACCCCGGGCGCGTTCGCCGGCGCGGGCCTGGGAGCGCTGGCGCTGATCCTGCTGGCGGCGATGTCCGGCAAGATCGCAGGGGGCGCGGCCGGCGCTAAAGTGTGCGGCTATGGCTGGCGCGAAAGCCTCGCGACCGGCACGCTGATGAACTCTCGCGGGCTGATGGAGCTGATCGTCATCAAGGTCGGTCTGGACGCGGGCTTGATCGGCGCCGAGCTTTTCACGATGCTGCTGGTGATGGCGCTGGTGACGACCGCCGCGACCGGTCCCTTGCTCACGCTCATTGCCAGACGCAGCCACGCCCCCGTGGGCACCACGAATTGAAAGAGAAAAGAGAAGGAGACTTCGCTCATGCAGGCAAACCAGGAACAGGAACGCACTCAGGACTGCGATGTTCTCGTCATCGGCGGAGGACCAGGGGGTTCGACCATCGCCGCACTTCTCGCGCGCGAAGGACGGCGCGTGGTGCTGCTGGAGAAGGAGCATCACCCGCGTTTCCACATCGGCGAATCGCTGTTGCCGGGCAACGTCGACCTGTTCGACAAGCTGGGCGTGCGCGCCGAGGTAGAGAAGATCGGCATGCCCAAGTTCGGCATTGAATTCGTGTCGCCGGACCTCGACTACTGCAGCTACGTCGATTTTTCCGAAGGCTGGGACCCGTCCAAGGATTCGGCATGGCAGGTCCGCCGTTCGGAGCTCGACGAGTTGCTCTTCCGCAATGCCGCCAAGGAAGGCGCGCTGACGATGGAAGGCGCCAGGGTGCGCGAAGTGGATTTCGACGACAGCGGCGCGACCGTACAGGCAGTGCTCGACGACGGCGGAAAGCGCACCTGGCGCGCACGCTTCGTCGTCGATGCCAGCGGCCGCGACACGGTGCTGGCCAACAAGTTCAAGTCCAAGAAAAAGAATCCCAAGCACAACAGCACGGCGCTCTTCGGGCACTTTCGCAATGCACGGCGGCTCGAGGGCAAGCGCGAAGGCAACATCAGCATCTGCTGGTTCGACCACGGCTGGTTCTGGTTCATTCCGCTGGCCGATGGCACCACGAGCGTCGGCGCAGTGTGCTGGGCCTATTACCTGAAGGCGCGCGACAAGCCGCTGAAGGACTACTTCTTCGACACCATCGCCATGTGCCCTGAACTGCACGACCGCCTGAAGGACGCGACGCTCGTGGACGACCAGGTTCACGCGACGGGCAACTTCTCGTACTCGAGCACGCATGCCGCCGGCGACCGCTACCTGATGGTGGGGGACGCCTTCACCTTCATCGACCCGATGTTCTCGTCGGGTGTTTTCCTGGCGATGCAAAGCGCCTTCGACGGCGCCCAGCTGGTGCAGACAGCGCTCGACAGGCCGGCGAATCTACCGAGGGCGCGCGAGGAGATGGAGAAACGGATGCGCGTCGGCCCGAGCGATTATTCGTGGTTCATCTATCGCGCCACGAACCCGACCATTCGCGACATGTTCATGCACCCGCGAAACATGTTCAACGTCAAGCAGGGGCTCATGTCGCTGCTCGCCGCGGACATTCATCAGGGGCGTGGCTACCGTCGTTCGTTGTGGATGTTCAGGGCGGTCTATTACTTCGTCTCTCTGATCAACTGGCGCCGGACGTACCAAGGATGGAAGCGGCACCACTTCAATGTCCGCGACCTGGGGCTCCTGCGCGGCGAGACCATCCAGAAAGCGGACTGAACGGCGGATCAGGCCTGCCCCGAGATCCTGGCCCAGGCCGCGCGCAGCCGCCTGGCCCGGTCTTCGAAGAGGAACGAGCCGGCGAGCGTGATCAGTCCCGAGATGACGCCCGTCACGATCGCCTCGGCAAAGGGAATGTCGTAGTGATTGGCGTGCGAGTAGGCATCGCCCAGCATCGTGAGGCAGCCGACCACCACCGCATTGCCGTACCGGTTCGAATAAAGCCTGGCCGCCGGCGTGAACGTCAACAGCAAGGCGAGTATTCCAGTGGCCAAGCCGGTCTGCAGCGCGGTCGCCCAATGCGCGAGGCTCATCAGGTTGCCCCAGCTGCCCGGCATGCAGGTCATGCAGGCGCTGGTCGGCTGCCAGAAGCGCTGGACGAACAGCCTGAAGCGCAGCTTCCAACTGACGGACATCATTCGTCTCCGGTCGCTTGGGTCACTTCTTCTCCCGCGCCTTGCGCTCGAACTTGCGCCAATACTGGAATTCGTCTTCATGGACTTCGATGTCCAGTTCGGAGATCCTCGCCTGCAGGCGCTCCTGAACGTCGGCCACGGCCCGGTTGTAGATGACCGGGCCGACTTCTTCAAGAAAGAAGCCCAGGAGAGCACCGGCGGCGATGTTGCCGATGGGTTCTTCCATGTTTTCGCGGAAGTACCTCTCGATGGACACGATGGCTTCCTTGCGGGCTTCCTTGTCCAGCTCGATGGTCATGATGGTTTTTCCTACTGCAGATGCGCAAGATCGCGCACGTCCGAACGCATCGCCGCCGCGTCGGCGCCATGCAGCGGAAGGCTGACCAGCAATTCGAGGCGTCGGCGCAGGGCGTGCAGCATCTGGATGGCCGCGTGCGCGGCTTCTTCGGCGTTGTCCAGCGCCGCAATGTCCGGAAATGCCCACAAGGCGGCGGCCGGCTGCCCCGGCCAGCGCGGCTGATAGGCGAGCGTCGCCTCATCGAGCGTGATCACGAAATCGGCCCGGTGCGAGCTCGCCCGCGCCAGTTCGTCCCAACCGCGAGGGTGAACCGGCGGGACCGGCATCCCCGCGCTGGCGAGGGCCCCGAGCGCGGCCGGATGCAGCTCTCTGCTCACCTGGCCCGGCTGGCCGCAGGACAGCGCCGTGAAGCGATCACCACCCAGCTGCATGAGGCACGCTTGCGCCAGGATGCTCCGCAACGAATTGCGGCGCGACACGAATATCACCTCAAAGCGCTTTGCGATCATTGAAACCCTGTGCGACCACGACAGCACGTAGCGTAGAGCCGACGATGCACTCAGCGCAAGGGCGCTGCATGCCGCCCCTTGCATTGGCGTGTCACTCGCCACAAAGCCCTCCTCCACTTCGAGATGTCGCACGGGATCGGCCTTCGCGACACCATTTCGTAATCAGCCTCCGGTCTGCGTCACTATTTCTGCCCCGACGCCCTTGGGTTGGCATGACGACCGATAACGAGAGGCAGCGGCTGCTTTGGCGCGCCAAGTTCTTCGGTGGCCGCCCCATCTCCGCTTACAGGGACCAGGTTGCTTGCAGGGAGGGCCGCTTCGAGTGCTCGGCGTACCAACTCGCGACGACAGGATGGCGATCGCGCCAGCCAACGTCACCGAAGCGAAGGTCCAGGTACCACAGGGCGCAGGCCACCGTCAGGGTACCGATGTCCACGCGTTGCGGCGCGATGAGCGTGGGGTTGGCCGACAGGTGGGCCAATGAGGTCTCGGCCTTGTCAAGCTGGGCGGCGCGCCACTCGCGCCAGCGTAGAGGCTCAGGTCGGGCTACGTCCTCATAGCGGGCGATCAATGCGCCGTCAAGGATGCCATCGCCTAGGGCCTGCAGCGTGAGCGCGTTCCAACGCGCATCGCCACTGCGCGGAAACAGCGCGCCGTTGCCAAGCATGTCAAGGTATTCGCAGATCACTCGGCTGTCATAGAGCACGGCACCGTCGTCGGTGATGAAGGTCGGCACCTTTCCCAGCGGGTTCTTCGCGATGATGTCTTGATCGCGCGCGACCGGATTGGCGTTCGACGGAAGCAATTGCACGCGGTCGGCAAGGCCCAGTTCATGTGCCACGACCAGGCACTTGCGCACGTAGGGGGAGAAGGGGGAGAAGTAGAGTTGCATGAATTTCACCTATTCATAGTTTGTTGGCTTATGCATGCGCCAGTTGGCGCCCGGCGATCCAGCCGAAAGTCAGAGCCGGGCCGAGCGTGATGCCGGGTGCCGGGTATTCGCCGCCCATCACCGAGTGCATGTCGTTGCCCGCCATGTACAGGCCCGGGATCGGCCGGCCGGCCGCATCGAGCGCCTGGGCGTGTTCGTTGCAGGCGATGCCCATCGCGGTGCCGATGTCGCCAGCCACCACCTTGACCGCGTAGAACGGCCCTTGGCGCAGCGGCCCTAGGCAGGGATTCGGCTTGTGCTCGCCATCGCCGAGGTAGCGGTTGTACTCGGTGCTGCCCTTGCCGAAGTCGTCGTCCCGGCCCTTTTCGGCAAGCGCGTTGAAGCGCGCGGCCGTTGCCTCGAGCGCCGCACCGTCGAGGCCCAACGATTCGCCCAGTGCACGCAGCGTCTGCCCCTTATGCAGGTAGCCAGCCTTCACCAGGTGTTCGCGCGGGCGGCCACCCGGCAGGGCCAAGCCCATTCCCCACTTCTCCATGAAGTCGTGATCGCACACCAGGTACGCGGGCACCGTCGGCACGGTCTCGTGCGAGCGGTACATGGCTCGTACGAACTCGTGATACGACGTCGATTCGTTCACGAAGCGCTGCGCGGCGCCGTTCACCGCCATCAGGCCTGGCTTGGCGCGGTCCCACACTAGGTGCGGGTAGCGGGTCACACTGCCGTCCGCCCGCTGCAGCACGGACACGGGCGCCCAGAAAGCCGGGTTGGTGTGGCCGTGACCGAGCACGGCGCCGGCATCCCGGGCCACAGCGATGCCTTCGCCGCGGTTGTCCTGGGGCGACATTGACCAGGGGCCGCTCGGCTTCGGGTAGTGCGTCCCGCGCAGCGCTTCGCCCCACGGGAACCCGCCGGTCGCGACGACGACGCCATGTCGTGCCCTGATCCGCGTGGGTCGGCCCTCGCGCACCACCGTGACGCCGTTGACAGCGCCGTCGGTGAGTTCGAGCTTCTGCAGCGGGGTGCTGAGCCAATAGTCGATCTTGCGGTCGAGCACGCTCTTGAAGAGCCGCGCCGCCAAGGCGTTGCCCAGCACGAGACGGGTGCCGCGGTGGTAGCCGCGCAGCCGGTCGGAACCAAAACGCAGCACAAGCTTCATGCCCTCGCGCCAAGAGGTGAACGACCGCGTGACCGCCAGCAGGTGATTGGCGTCCGTCATGTTGATCATCATGCCGCCGAGCACCATGAACTCGGGCAGCGGGTCGCGGAGTTCCTTGAACTTCGAGCCGAGTTCGCGGCCGTCGAACATCGCGGGGTCCAGCGAGCGGCCACCCATGGCGGCGCCATCGCGGTCGGGGTAGTAATCGGGCGAGAAACTGCGCGCGACCAGGCGCACGGCCGTGTGCTTCTCGAAGTAGTCCACCATACCGGCGCACTCGCGCACGAAGGCCTGCTGCAGCGCGGCCGGGGCGGCGTCGCCCACCGTGTTGCGCATGTACGTCCACACCTTCTCGAAGGTGTCGGGGTGACCAACTTTGGCCGATTGGGCGTTGAGCGGCGCCCAGACCGCTCCACCTGATACAGCGGTTGAGCCACCGACCTTGTCGGTCTTTTCAACCAGCAAGACGCTGCAGCCCTCGATCTTCGCGGTGAGCGCGGCGGCCATGCCCCCGGCACCTGCGCCGATCACGACCACGTCGTACTCGGCGTCCCAGGCAGAACTCGTCATGAACCCGAGCCTCCCAGCGATTTGCCACCGTCGACAAAGAGCACCTGCCCGGTGATGAAGCCCGTCTGCGGCGACACGAGGAAGGAAACTGCCTGGGCAATGTCCTGCGGCCGACCAGCCTTGCCGGTGGGCTGCAGCGCCAACTGCGCCGCCAAGCGTTCGGGTGTCAGCGCGCGCAAGATCGGCGTGTCGATGAGACCTGGTGCAATGGCGTTGACGAGGATGCCCCGATACGCAAGTTCCATCGCGCTGGCGCGCGTGTAGCCCACCACCGCCGCCTTGGAAGCGACATAGTGTGGGTGGTTCTTCGCGCCAAGGTAGGCGCGCGAGGCGATGTTCACGATTCGGCCGCCGTCCGGCATCGTCTTGGCTACCTCCTGCGTGAGCGTTGCTACGGCGATCAGATTGACCTCGTAGGCGCGCCGAAAGTCGGCATTGGTGACATCCATGAACTTGCGTTCGTCGAAGATGCCTGCGTTGTTGACCAGCGCGCTCACAGGCGGAAGCGACTGCACCAGACCGCGCACGGCGACTTCGTCGGTGAGGTCGAGCACGCGGCACTGCACGTCAAGGCCCAGGGCTTTCAGGCGTTCGGTCTCACGCGTGGCCAGCGCTTCGTCGCGGTCCACCATCACCACCGCGTAGCCGTCGCGCGCGAGGCGTTCTACGGTGGCCAGGCCCATGCCGCCGGCACCGCCGGTGACGAGCGCGATCGGTTTGCTGTTGTCGGTCATTTTTCCGAAGCTCCAATCAGGCCGAGAGGAAGCCGCCATCGACCGGCAGCACGACACCATTCACATAGCTCGCCATGGGCGAGCAGAGAAAGACCACGGGCCCGACGATCTCCTCGACCTCGCCGCCACGCGCCATCGGTGCGCGCTTCATGTACCAATCGGTGCCGCCGGCCACGGCCAGTTGAGGGGCGACCATTTCGGTCAACATCAGGCCGGGCGCGATGGCATTGGTACGCACCCCGAAGGCCGCGAGGTCGCGGGCCAGCACCTGGGTGAGCGAGCGCACGGCCCCCTTTGATGCCACATAGCCTGCCGACGAGATGCCGCTCACGAAGGCCACGATCGACGACAGGTTGACGATGCAGCCGCGGGTCTTCTTCAACGCCGGCACGAAAGCGTGCGTGACATTGAACAGGCCCTGCAGGTTGACCTCGATCAGGCGGTCCCAGACCTCGGTCGCCTGCGGATCGTCGATGCGGGCGCGGCCCGAGATGCCGGCGTTGTTGATGAGGATGTCGATCGGTCCCAGTCGGCCTTCGAGCTCAGCCGCGCAGGCCTGCACCGCGGCGCGATCGCACACGTCCAGCGCAACGCTCCAGGCCTCGCCGCCTGCGGCGGTGATCTTCGCCACAGTGGCTTCGGCGCGCTCCGCATCCACATCGGCCACGACCACGCGTGCGCCTTCTCTCGAGAAACCCAGCGAGATGGCGGAACCCAGCCCGCCGCCTGCGCCGGTCACCAGCGCGAGCTTGTCCTTCAACAGATCCATTCGAATACTCCTGACTAGGAAATGGGGCGCCTTCTAGACGCCGAGGTAGGCCCGGCGAACGGCCGGGTCGTTCATGAGTCGGGCCGATGCGCCCTGCAGCGTGAGTTCGCCGTTTTCCAGGATGTAGGCGTGGCTGGCCACCGTGAGCGCCAGACGTACGTCCTGCTCCACCAGCAGGATCGTCAGACCCTGTTCGCGGTTCAGGCGCTGGATCGCCTCGAAAATCTGCTCGACCAGCAAGGGCGAGAGCCCCATCGACGGCTCATCGAACATGATCAGCCGCGGGCGCGACATCAGCGCGCGGCCGATGGCCAGCATCTGCTGCTCGCCCCCGGACAGTGTGGCGGCACGCTGCTCTGAGCGCTCCTTCAGACGCGGGAACATGATGTAGACCTTGTCCAGGTCTTCGGCCATCGCGGCGCGGTCACGCCGCAGGAAGGCACCAAGTTCCAGGTTCTCCCGCACGCTCATCTCCTTGAAGACCTCACGGCCTTCAGGCACCTGTACCAGGCCGCGGCGAACGATCTCGTCGGAGGGCAGGCGGTGGATGGTCTCGCCCGCGAAACGCACCTCACCGGCCGTGGGGTTGATGAGGTGCGAGATCGCGTTCAGCGTGCTGCTCTTGCCCGCGCCGTTGCTGCCCAGCAGCGCAACGATGGCGCCCTCCGGCACGGACAGGCTTACATCCGACAGCGCCTGGATCGCGCCGTACGACGCGCTGATGCCGCGCACTTCGAGCAAGGGGCTTTTCGTCTGTTCAGGCATGCGCGGCTCCCTTGCCCAGATAGGCTTCAATCACCATGGGGTTCTCACTGATCTCCTTCGGGGTTCCCTCGGCGATCTTCTGGCCGAAGGACATGACGGTGATGCGGTCGGAGATCGACATCACCAGCTGCATCACGTGCTCGACCAGCAACACCGTGATGCCGTCCTTCTCAGCCAACTCGGTCAGCAGACGATCGAGGTTTTCGATGTCTCGGTTGCGAAGGCCCGCGGCTGGCTCGTCGAGCAGCAGCAGGCGCGGCTTGAGGGCCAGGGCGCGGGCGATCTCCAGCAACTTCTGGTGGCCGAAGTCCAGCTCCTTGGCACGAGTTTCTCGGTCGTGGGTCAGGCCTACGCGCTCGATGAGGCTGTCGACCAGATCGCGGATCTCGCCGCTCGGGCGGCGCATCAGGCGACCCAGCGTGTTGGCGCTGTGCGAATGGCAGCCCAGGAGTACGTTCTCGTACACGCTGAGGTCGCCGAAGAGCTCCAGGTTCTGGAAGGTGCGCGCGATGCCCATGCCGGCCATGCGTGTGGGCGCATGGTGCGTCACGTCCTCACCGTCGACCACAATGCGGCCGGCGGTCGGCTGGTAGTAGCGCGAGATGCAGTTGAAGGTGGTGGACTTACCGGCGCCGTTGGGTCCGATGAGCGCGTGGATGGAACCACGCGCGACCTCGAACGAGAGGCTGTTGACGGCCACCAGTCCGCCGAAGCGCACTGTGATGCCGGAGACCTCCAGGAAGGGACGTGCATCGTTCATGCCTGCATCTCCTTGTGCAGCACTTCGCGCGCCGCTCGGCGGTTGCGGTCGGCGAACAGTCCCTTCGGCTTGAACATCATGAAGCCCATGAGGATCACGCCGTAGATGATTTCCTGCACCGACATGAGCTGGCGCAGCAACTCCGAAATGAGGCCGAAGGCGATGGCGCCTGCCACAGCGCCTCGTACCGAGCCTATGCCGCCCACCACGACCATCGTGAGCACGAGAATGGTGGTCTGGAAGCCGAGGCTTTCGGGGTGGATGAAGGACGTGAACAGCGTGTACATGCCGCCCGCGATGCCGGCGAACGCCGCCGAGATCGCGAAGGCACTTTGCTTCGTGGCCTTGACATTGATGCCCATGGCCATGGCCGCCACGTCGCTCTCGCGCACGGCCCGCATGGACGAGCCGTACTGCGAACGCGCCAGGGCCACCGTGAGCCACAGCATCAGGCCGGTCAGCACGATCACGAAGGGGTATGCCTGCAAGTCGTTGGTGAGCTTGTAGCCAAAGAGTTCGGCCGGGTCCATCTTCATGCCGTTGGAGCCGCCAGTGACCTTTTCCCAGCTCAGGAAGCCCCATTGCATCGCCTCGCCGAAGGCGAAGGTGGCCAGGGCCAGGTAGATGTCGCGCATGCGTAGTGCGAGGTAGCCGATGAGGTAGCCCAGCACCGCCGACAGGAAGCCCCCCGCAATGATCGAGATGAAGAAGGGCGGGTGCCAGGCCGTGTTAATGATGCCGGCCGTGTAGATGCCGATGCCGAAGAAGGCAGCGTGTGCGAGGGCGAACTGCCCTGACTCACCGATCACCACGTGCATGCCCAAGGCCAGCACGACGAAGACCATCAGCAGGTTGACCACGTACAGCACGTAGCCCGACACCGTGAACGGCAGGATCAGCAAAAGGACGGCAGCGGCCACCAGGGCCCAGTGGTCGCGGGTCATGGTTTTCATACTTTCTTGACTTGAGGCTTGCCGCCCAGGATGCCCTGCGGCCGCAGGATCAGCGTGACGAGGATCGCGAGGAAGGGCGCGACCACGATGGCGTTGGTCGAGATGAACAGGCCCACGAGGTTCTCCACGATGCCGATGATCAGCCCCCCCAGCACGGCGCCGGGCAGGCTCGTGAAGCCGCCGACGATCGCAGCGGCGTAGGCCAAGATCGCGATGTGCGCTATGTCGGGCGTGATGAGGATCTTGGGCGTGATGAGCAGGGCAGCGAGCGCGGAGATCACGCCGGCCATGGCCCACACCATCATCCGGATGCGCGACAGGCGGATGCCAACGATCTGCGCCGCACGCGGGTTCATGCCCACGGCGCGCATTGCCTTGCCGATGCGCGTGTGGCTGAACAACAGGTAGATGAGGACCATCGCGACGAGCGACGCGGCGAAGATCGCCACGTCCAGCCGCGTGAGGAAGGCGTCGCCGATGATCACGGGGTCGTTGGACACGAGCGACGGCAGCGAGCGCGGCGTGTCGCCCAGGCCCGTCTGGCGCACCAGCCCCTTGAGCGTATAGGCCAGACCCAAGGTCGCGATCACGAGCTGCGGCCCGACGCCCTTGGAGTGCGTCACGCGCTCCATCACCACGCGCTGAAAGAGTGCCGCGCCTACGGCCACGGCGACCACGGTGACTGGAATCACCAGGGCGTACGACCAGCCGGCGATCAGCAGCAGGGACAACGCCACATAGCCGGCGATCATGAAGATCTCGCCCTGCGCGAAATTCGGCACGTCGGTGGTTTTGAAGATGGCCACGATGGCGATGGCCAGAAGCGCATAGACGCTGCCGGTCACCAGCCCCGAAAGAAGGCCCTGCTGCAGAAACAGCCAGATGTCACTAGTGTTCATAGCGTTGCCGGGAGCGCTCGCTCTCGCGGGCCGTCCTCTCGTCCTCGTTGGTTACTTGGGCTGGTACGTCCAGAGGCTGCGGTAGGCGCCGGGCACTGCGGCCATGTCGGTGCCATCGAACTTCAAGTAGATGGCCGACTTCTGGCCGGCGTGGTCTGTGGGGGTCAGCTCGATCGGGCCTGCCATCACGGTCGAGTCAAACTTGGTCTGCGACAGGGCGGTGAGGAACTTCTCACGCGTGAGCTGTGGGCCTGCAGCCTTCAGTGCGTTGACCACGGTCATCGCTGAAGGGATGCCGTAGGGCATGTAGGTCTGGGGGTAGCCAGGTTTGGCGGCCAGTTCGGGGTAGTAGCTCTTGTACATGTCGTACACCCACTTGAGCTTGGGGCCCCCCGCCACGTCGGCCATGACTTCCTGCAGGTACACATTCTTGAATGCATCCTTGCTGCCCACGTTCTCGACCAGTTGCTTCAAGTCGGCCGTGCCGTTGACGGCGATGACGATCGGCTTGTTCCAGCCCAACTCCTGAGCCTTCTTGACCAGCAAACTCACAGGACGGGCGTAGGTCGTGATCAAAAGCACGTCGGGGTTGGCCGCGCGGATCTTGAGCATTGGTGCGGTGACGTCGGTCAGATTCGGTGCCACCGATTGCACTTGCAGGTCCACGCCGAGCTTCTTAGCCTGAAACTCGGCCGCTTCGAGGTTCCAGCCGCCGTAGGCATCGTCGTGGTTGATGTAGCCGATCTTCTTAGCCTTGAGGTGTTCGGCCGCGAACTGCACCATCGAGCCGCCGACTGCGCGCTGCGAGATGGAGAACGCCCCGTAGATGTACTTGGACGGCGGGTAGAGCGCGCCGTCGCCCGAGGCGTTGAGCATCACCAGCGGAATTTGCGAGCGCTCGACGTATTCACGCGCGCCGACCACGGCGGCCGAGCACGAGCCTCCGTTGAGGGCGAACACCTTGTCCTGCTCGGTGAGCTTCTTCACCGCAGCAAGAAGATCGTTGGCGTTGCAGCGGTCGTCTTCGACCACCAACTCGATCTTGCGTCCGTGGATGCCGCCTTCCTTGTTGATCTTGTCGTAGTACATCTTCGCCGCGTTCATCACGTCGAAGCCGTAGGCCATCGAGTTGCCCGACAGCGGGCCAAACAAGCCGAGCTTGATAGTTTTGTCGGTCAGACCGGGATCGCTCTGCGCGTGCGCGCATAGAGTAGACAGAGCGGCCGTAACGGCCACGAGAAAGGACTTGACGGGTTTCAAGGGAGTCTCCTTTTGAATTGCGGGTGGGTACGGGGGGAACGGTTCAGGACACTGGCTGGGCAGCCGCGTCGCTCTTCTCGAAGCCGGGACGAGGGATAAGGCTGAGCCAGGCTTGTGTCAGGCCGCCGTCGACGAGGATTTCCTGGCCGCTGATATAGCTGGCACGATCGCTGGCCAGGAACAGGATGGCACCCACGATGTCCGACGGCGTGCTGATGCGGCCCGCTGGCACGATCTGTTGGCGGCGGCGGCGCACAGCTGGGTCTTGGTAGATGCCTTCGCTCATCGGCGTGCGGATCATGGCGGGGCTGACGACGTTGCTGCGCACGCCGTGCTCGCCCAACTCCACAGCCAGCAGTTGCGACAGCATCTTCACGCCTGCCTTGCTCACGCTGTAGGCGCCGCTGTAAGGCTGGGGAATGGTGGCGGAGATCGAGGCGATGTGAACCATCGAGCCGCCGCCAGCGGCGATCATCTGACGGCCGAAGGCCTGCGCGCACACCAGGTAGCCCGTGAGGTTGACCGAGAGCAGCAGGTTCCACTTGTCGACCGCAATGTCCATCAGCGCGTCGGCGTACAGAGAAGCCGCGTTGTTGACCAGCAGCGCGGCTGCCCCCCAAGCTCGCTCGACCTGCGTTGCAGCGGCCTGCACATTTTCTGCACTGGTCACATCGCAGGTGATCGTCAGGACCCGGCCTGTGTATTCGTCCAAGCCAGCGGCCAACTCCGCTAGTCGATGCGCATCCCGGTCAAGCAACGCCACGCGGGCGCCTGCGCCCAGGAGTTGCAACGCCAGTTCCGAGCCGATGCCGCCGCCGGCGCCCGTGACAACGCAGACCTGATTTGTCAAACCCAGCCAGCTACCACCTGCCTCTTGATGCGCCTTTGCCATTGCACACTCTGCCTTTCTTGAAATGGACCGCTATCTCGTGAGCAGCGAGTATGTATACATGAATGGCAAAAAGACTTGGTGAATACCCTGATACTGGTCATTTTAGGTCCACTATGTATACTTGTTACACGGCACAGGAGACACGAACATGAGAACGTTGGCGCAAGACGTGACTGAAACTCTTCGCAACTGGATCCTTCAGGGACAGATGCACGCAGGAGAGCGCCTGGAAGAAATTCCATTGGCGGAGAAGTTGGGTGTGTCGCGAACGCCGGTACGGAGTGCACTAAGCACGTTGACCGGCGAAGGTTTGATCGACCACCAACCTAAGCGCGGCTATCAGGTTCGGGGCTTCGACATGGAGGAGATCGCGGCCGCGTACGACGTTCGAGCCGTACTGGAGGGTCTAGCCTGCCGCAACGCAGCCAGTCACGGCTTGAACGATGAGCAATCGAAGCGATTACTCAGCGCTCTGGCGGACGGCGATCGCATCTTGGCGTGCGGCGAACTTCGTCCGGAAGACCATGAGCCCTATCAACAAATGAATGTGACCATCCACGATACGTTAGTTGAGGCGGCCGGCAATCCTTGGGTCACCCGCTTCGCAGAGCAAGCGCAAAACATTCCGTTCGCCTCGGATCGGATCATTCTCTGGGATGACCATGCGATCATCCTGCGTTCTCATGTTGATCACCATCGCATCGTTGAGGCGATCATGGCTCGTGATTCGGTTCGTGCCGAGCAGTTGATGCGCGAGCATGTTTACTACGCCGGGCTGATCCTGCGGCGCAACTATGAGAAATTGCTGAGCCAAGGCGCCGATGCACCCGGAGCGAAGCCACCCAGGCGCAGTGAAGCTTGAAAATCATCCGCGGCGATCACGAGCAAAGACTTTCCGGTATCAACAGCCTAAAGGCAGGTAGGAGTTGCAGATTGAGCGATTCCAAGTTTCGAACTTCGCGGCACGCAGTTCGGTTCACCCGGGTCCGGCCGCGGGCTCGCCGACATTTGATGACAAGGTCGGAACAACCGCGATCAGTCTCAAAGTTGCCTCTCAGCGCCTCGCCTTCAACGACCGCACATCGCCGAACTGTGCCACACGACGCAATGCCCAAGACAGCGCCCCGAACCTCCTACGCTGACACCGCGAGTGCGGCAACGACTGCGGAGCCCAAGGCCTCGTCGGAATCAACGTAGCGACTGCGTCGTTGCTCGTGTCGACCTCCACACATTTGGCCGACTTCACGAACGTGCCCCAGGAATTGACGGCTGCAAGTTCAAGCACCGGTTCGAAGAAGTTCGGACTGCCACGATGATCAGGCCGAATAGCCGCCGTCCACACTGACACTGGTGCCCGTCACGAAGGCCCGAAACTGGACCCTTCGCAATGGCGATGCGCACGAGGGCCTGGCCGAGACACGTCCGCGCTTGGTCCTCAATGACCCCGAGGCCATGTGTCAGGCCGCGGAGATGGCGCTGGGCGTTGCGCTGAAGGCGACTTCCGCTTCTCAAGCCGTGAATACCGGTTGAGTGCTCGTCTTGAACGACGGCTTCTGGACCGCGAGCACCAGTTCGTCGGCCGTGCCTGGGAGGCGACCTTCGGCGTGATCGCCCGGTTGGCCAAGGCCTGCTATCGGCGAGTTTGGCGAACAGGCAGTCCCGGCCAACTCCCGTCGGTCGCGCGTCTTGCCGTGATGGCCGGTCGCGAGATCCCAAGCGGACATTGACTGACGCGTCATCGCTTCCGATGACGCGTCGGCCACGCGACA
Organism: Variovorax sp. 01N429; assembly: GCF_056399425.1. Taxonomy (NCBI): domain Bacteria; kingdom Pseudomonadati; phylum Pseudomonadota; class Betaproteobacteria; order Burkholderiales; family Comamonadaceae; genus Variovorax; species Variovorax sp. 01N429. The sequence goes on from NZ_JBFTRG010000013.1 coordinate 93,906, forward strand.
CACCTAATCTCATGCAGCAGCTCAGTCTGCGCGAGGAGCCCCTATGGAAGAGCGCACCGTCCGATGGCAAGTCTCGCTGAACCACCTGTCCGCCACGAAGGAATCGACCATGCTTGCCAACCTGGATCTCATCGACTGCACGGAACCGCCGAACATCACGGTGCCGCGTGGAGGAATGATCTGCCTCGACAACGTGCGCGGCATGAATCTGCGGGTCATGCGCGGACTGGTGTGGGTCACTCAAGATGGTGGCAGCGAAGACGTCAGTCTGAGCGCCGGCGAGTCGTTCTGCATCACTCGCAGCGGCCGGACGCTGGTGAACGCATGCCAATACACCCCGTTGACGCTGGTGATGCTTGAGCCGTCGGTCGCCATCGAGCCGAAGCTGATTGAGCGCCTGCGCCGGCTCTTCGCACCCATGAATGCAAACCACCGCGGCCGCCATCAAGGCCAACGCGGTGAAGTCGGGCAGCGCGAGCACCGGCCACAACCCGTTCGACTGTAGCTCTGGGAGATCGCCATGAAGTCAATCAGCGCAACTCGCGCGGGATGTTTGTCTGCATTGCGTTCGCCGCGTCCGACCCGGAGCCAACGCCGTTCGGGGACTGAAACGAGGCGTGCGGCGCGGAGCGAGACATGAACTGGTTGGGGGCAGCCCTGTTGCTGGCCGGCGTCGTGATTGTCGGTCCGGCCCGAGCCGATGGCGAGTGCCGCCCGCTCAAGCAGGTCGTCAAGGAAAGCTCGGAAGCCGGCTACGCCCGCTTTCTCTATGCGAACGAGATTGCCAACGAGGACAGATCCTCCAACCGGATCGCGACGCGCAGCGCAGGCGCGTCGCGTGTCCGGAAGGAGCTCGAGCGGATGGTTGAGGTCTCGCTCGACGCCGGGACGTTCGCCGAACAGGCGGTTGCCAACGGCGTCATCGATTCCGGCGGTGAGGAGCAATTCGTCGCCCAGGCTCGGCAACGGCTGTATGCGAGTCTGAAGCGCAACTACGCGGATGCGGCCTGGCTCGTGCTGATGGTCAACCCATCGACGAAGAAGGGCATCGTGCTGGTGCGGAAATATGAGTTTCCGCGTCAAGGGCTCGCTGGCGTCATGAATGGCGCCGACCAGGTCTGCATACGAGGCCGGCTCGATCAAGTGACTCGCTGGTCGGCCGAGCAGCCCGCGACGACGCTGATGCTGCTCGGTGGCCGCGAGCAGCCCGACTGCGGATTCGCTGTCGGTGTAGGCGTGAGCTGCTCAGGCCTCGGCAGCCAACTCGAGTTGGCTGCGTTGGACGGCGAATCGGTGTTCGCGACGGCAAGAAGCAGATCGGTGCTGTGGGTCTACACGCTCAATCCGCGGACCGGAAAAGGCCGGGCGCTACATGTGAACCCCAACGACGGCACAGCACTCCTGGACACCTGGCTATTCAATATCGACGCGCCACCGCCTTGATGCGCCGCCGGACGAATCGGTGCATCGCCTGCTTCAATGCACCTGGGTGTCCGCTCGAATTGGTGGCGTCGAGCGATGCAGGAGACTCAGCAGCTCGGCCTGCTTTGACGTTCCGGTCTTGGAGAAGATGCGCTGCAGGTGGGTGCGAATGGTCGGCTCGCTGATGCCAAGCATCTCTGCCGACTCGATCCCGCCCAGCCCTTGCGAAAGCGCCAGCAACACGCGCAGCTCGCCGCCGGTCAGCCCGTGCAGCCTGGCAAAGGCCTCGCCCGGCATGAGTGATGCCTGGACGGGGTCCTGCATGAACACGGCGACCGAGGCGGCGAAGGGTGCAAGGATGCCGCCGCGCTGACCGCTCTCGATCGGCAGCAAGGTCGCAACGTAGCCGCCTCCGACACCATCCGGAATTGCCACGGAGTGTTCGCTCCAGGGTGGCCCGGCGTCGTCGCGCGTCGCTGCGTCGATGTTCCTCGCGAGTGCCGCCCGGGCTGCGGGGTCGACGGCAAAAAGCCGGTTGTGGACGAGGCGAATCGAATGGCCGGCCCTGACGTGACGTTCGGCTGCAGCATTCATGTAGACGACGTGACCATCACGGGCTGTGAGGAAGACACCGGTGGCAAGTCCGTCCAGTGTCTTCTCGAGCATCTCCGACCTCAGGGCTCGGATGTCGAGCACATCGGAGATCGCGAGCGCCCGGCACACATGCGGAGATAGAAGCTTGAACAGCCGCACGTCATGCTGCTGGTAGTGCGGCCCCTTCTCGCTACGCGAGGCATGCAGGGAGGCCATGCGGCCGCCGGTTCGCAGCGCCGGAAACCAGATCATGTCCACCAGTCCGAACGGCTCCAGCACGTCGCGATAGAACCGGCTTTCAAGCAATTGTTGGGACTCGGTCGAGAGGGCGCTGACATCGCCGACATTCGAGACGATGTCTGCGACCGCCATCGGGCTTTCAGAGAACTGGCTGCCCAGCTTCTCCAGGAATTCAGGCTGGTATCCGAACACGAACAACTGGTCGTTCTGCACCTGCTTTAGATCATGAACGCAGATTCCGCCCGCCGTGCTTGCGCAGAGGTCCGCGATGCTTCGGCAGGTGGCCGGCCAGCGCTCAGGGTCAAGCGCGCAGTCGTAGATCGCGCCGATCAGGTCGGAAAGTTGTTGAGCGGGGATGCCCTCCAGGCCGATCACTTCGAATTCCTGTCCATGAGAAGGCCGCTTTATCGTGTGAAAGAGCCTGGACGGTATCAGCACAAGGCGATGTCCGCCAGAGATGGCAAGCCCTTTCATCATCTCTTCAGATGACGCCGCGTCGAGGGCAAACGCCTAGTCTCGCGCACCGGATTGTCCCGAAGGAAGGTGTCACCGATGTTCGACCGCACTGTCCGATGGCTGTACGCAGGCGCAAAGACAGCGTCCGTGCGCTTTTACGTGACGCTGATCGCCTGCATTCCTCTGGCGTTCATCTGGAACAGTCCCGCCGGGCATGTCCAGGCGGCAATGAAGCCTGCGCCGGCGAGAGGGACCGCCGCATCCACTCCCGCAGACCCCTCGAGATTCGATTCCCTGCGCAACGAAGCGGCGAGCGGAGACGAGCGCTCCAACCGCAAACTCGCCGGCGCCTTGCTGGACAGGTACGACCTGACTGGCAACTCGGATGACCTCTACGAGGCCATGGTTTGGGTCGATCGGCGGTGGGACAACTCCGGCGAGGCGGAGTTGGCTGCGCGCGTTATCGCGCAATACTGCGGGCAGCGCGTCATTCGTTGGCACCGGATCTGTGCTTTGGGGGAATGATCGCGCCCCTGCGCCGCATCCCGCTGTCTAAGCGCTTGGCGGCGCTTCCGCCCAGGGCACTTCTGGTGTCGGTGTTGACAACGGGAATCAAGGCGTGCTCGCTGCCGAATGAGGACCCGATGACCTACGACAACGTGATGGATACGGTCCACTCGATCGCTTACGAGCCGGATCAGCTGGCCGACCTGCTCGGACACCGGGTGGTGCTCGATCTCAGGCGGTTCGGTACGACCGCCGGCTACTACGTCGACGAGGCGCATGAGATCAGCTTCGGATGCCGCGACGAGGACCGCGAATTTCGGACTGGACGCCATGTGACCGCCAAGGTCGTCGACTTCAACGCCTTGCCAAGCGGCTTCACGACGATCACTCTCGACAAGTGCTCAGCGGACAAGGGCTAGTCGCCGCGCATGAAGAAATCAGCGGGCCGCGGGCTGGACCAAGCTCAGCATTTTTCTGGCAACAACCGGGACTCGTCTGTCCCAGCGGCTGAAAGCCTCCTTCTCGATCCCCATCATCCCGTCGCCTTCGTGTTCGACGTAGACCTTCACAACCTGCGAGCCTTCGCGCTAGCCGGTCGATGCTTTGAACCTCAAAGCCATCGCTACTTTGAAGTGCCTATTCAAGTGAACATTTGGGCTTCATCCTGGAATGGCCGGTCCTGGGCCGGAGGCGGCTGTCTGCCCATTGTGGTCTAGCGAGTGATCAGTGCTGCCCCGTGCCTGACCGAGGCGCCCTGCTCTGCCCTGCCCGCCCTGCTCTTTTTGGTGACTTCGGGGCCATGCTCGAGGAACTCGGTGGAGCCGAATCAACAACTTGCGCGCGCCGTCGTCAAAGTTAGGCCTTAAATTTGATGGAAATCCGGCCTAACTTTGAACGAACTCATTGAGTCCTCCAAGGTTGTCGCACTTGGTTACCCAGGAAAATCAACAGGTTGTGAGCGCCCCTTTCAAAGTTGTGCGGCCCGCTTTTTCAAAGTTTTTGGCCGTTGGGATCTGACATTCAACGACGGCTTCCGGTCAGGTTCGACGTCCGCTGTAAGCCCGCAATGGGCCCTGAACAGACGTTCGCCTGAGCCACAAGCGGAAGTTGCCCGCTCTGTGCCAGTCACTCGTGAACGTTGTTGTGCGATCCCCAACCCCAGCTCAGGCAGGAAAGGATGTCGCCTTCAAGACGTCCGCGAACACGCTGTATTGCGTACGGAAGGCCCGCGGGCTGTAGTCTTGGTAGTAGCCCGCCGTGACGACGACTACCAAATCGAGTTCGGGGACGATGCGGATCGCCTGGCCACCCCGGCCGAGCGCACCGATCCAACCTACGGTGCGCCCATGCGCTGCCGAGCGGCCAGTCCACCACAGATAGCCATAGCCCTGGTCATCCGTCGCTTGAACCAGGGGCGCGGTCGAACCATCGATCCACGCTTTGGACACGATCTGGCGACCATTCCACCGCCCGCCATCGAGGACGAGCTGCCCGATCCGGGCCATGTCGCGCGGGCGCAGGCGCAGCCCGCCGCCGGCGTCGGTGTCGCGGCCGAAGCGGTCCCACTGCTCGCCCGCGATGCCGAGTGGTGCAAGGAGGGTCGCCCGTGCGAATTCATCGAGTGGCTGCCCGGTCGCCTTGTGCATGATCGCCGAGACGAGGGCCAGCGCCCCGGTGCTGTAGAAGAACTGCTGCCCGGGCGGGGCGACGGCCGGGCGGCTGAGCACGTAGCGGCAGGCATCACCCGAAAGGTACATGCGCATCTCGTCGTTGGCGGTGCCGGTCGCCGGTGTCGCTTCGATCCATTGGAGACCCATCGTCATGCCGAGCGCATGGCGCAGGAGGAGGCTATCCCTCTCCGGCGTGCGCATGTCTGCCAACTCTGGAAAGAAACCGAGGATCGGCTCGTCGACGCCGTGTATCAGGCCCCGGTCGATCGCGATGCCGACGGCCAGCGACGCGACGCTCTTCGAGACTGATTTCTGCGCGTGGAGCGTGTAGGCGTCGAAAGCGACGTTCGCGACTCGGGTGCCAAAAAAGCTGAGCGGGACTTCGTCCTTGCCCGCGAAGTAGCGCTCGAACACCAGGCTACCGCGATGAACGACGAGGACGGAATGGATGTTGGCGCCCGATCCCACGAGCTGGTCCGTCATCGTCCGCAAGGCACCGCTATCGACCAGCCTGTCGCCATCGGCGGCCGGCACCGCCCAGCCGTCGTCGCGGGTCTGCTGCGTTGCGCAACCCGATATGGAGGCGGCGGACCCGGCGAGTGGCCCCAGTACCGTGCCTCCGAGGAGCGAGGTGAACCTGCGTCGTCTCAAGGTCGTTCCCTGGATGCGTTCACGAATGTCGGCTATTGGGCCGGATTCTGCCTCAGCGCTGAGTGACTGCTTCTGGCCGTCAGAAGGCAGTGGCAATGCGGGCCTCGCTTGAACTACAAAGCATTCTGCGACAGGCAACGCGCTGCGGATGGGCCACGGATAGCTGCGCACGCTCAACTCCGTGACCAGCCATCGCGGCACTCGTCCTTGCCATTTCGGTAACGGTCTTTGCGGTCAGGGCCTTCCGCCTTGAGATAGACCTCCACGCGTCCTGCCCACGGGAAATATGGTTGAGTCGCCCCCTTGGCCTCGCTAACAGCGCGACCTTCTGGAACCCCAAGTTGGCGCAGTAGCTGCCGCACATAAGCAGCGCGAGCTTCTGAGAGCTCAAGCCGCGCTCGGGAAGAGTCTCCTTCGGATGGGTCCGCATGACCGGTGACAAAGGCAAACTCAAAGCCGCACCAGGAACGGGCCAGGTCGACGGCGGCCGCGAGTCGGCTTCGAGACTCAGCATCCAGAGCAACTGCGTGCCGTTCGAAATCGAGTTGAAGTGTGCTGTCCGCGTAGGTTGACATTGATGCGCACGTCAAGTGGTGTGCTGCAAGAAAGATGGCAATTGCGGCCCATCGGCCGCCTTGTCGGCGCGGCGCATTGAGCACCATGGCCCGGCCCGTTGTCGACGGTATGGGCACACACTTTGTCGAGCATGGACGGCTTTCGGCTGACACGTCGTAATCCCGGTGAAACCTAGGCAGGCAGGTTAATTTCATTCGCGCTGAGCCGTAGATGGGAAGGTCCGCGATTGGTTGCGGATTGTTGACCGCCGGTCGGTCAGTGCGCACACGCTCACGATGGCTTCGTTGTGAGCCGACGACGAAGGTCTGCTCCTGGCCGGCTAAGGCAGTTGGCCGACTTTATCTGGCCAGGGCCATGACGGTCATTCGGGGTGTGCCTCGGAGGCGGTGTTTGAGTCTTTCTTGGCACAACAGCGCTTCATGCCTCATTTGCCGAGAGGCGGTATCGGAATCATCCCTGGGAAGACATACGCCTGCAACATGGCGATCACCCCGATCACCGCGGCCCCGGCAATCGAATGCCAGAGCACAGTCCGGAAGATCGGGCCCAGCGCGTACGACCGCTCCTTCGGGTCGTCATAGCAGGCGGCGCACGCCACCATGATGGATTGAGCGTCGATCATCTTGCCCATCACGCCGCCGGTCGAGTTCGTGGCCACGATCAGGATCGGATTGAGGTTGAGTTGCTGCGCGGTGATGCGCTGCAAGCTGCCGAACAGCGCGTTGGACGCCGTGTCAGAGCCCGTCAGGAAGACACCGAGCCAGCCCAGGTACGCGGCAAAGAATGGGTAGAAGAATCCGGCGCCGGTGAACGCGAGGCCGAGGACCGCGTCGGTGCCTGAGTAGCGGGTCAAGAAGCCGAGGCCCAGCACCTGGGCGATGACCAGCACCGGGATCTTCATCCGGTGCATGGTCTGCAGGAAGGCGTCCTTCCACTGGGTTGCATTCAGCTTGAGGACGAGCCCGGAAAGGAGTGCCGCCACGAAAACGCCCGTGCCTGCGGCGGACAGCCAATTGATCGTGAATCGCGCTGCTTCGGGCTTCGCGTTGACCGGCGCCACCGGCGGCATCCGCTGGACCAGATTGTGCAGCGAGGGCATGTCCCAGACGGGCAGCGACAGGGTACCGCCGAACGTCGAGCCGAGCAGCGTCGTGGTGAATGTGATCCCGGAGAACAGGTTATTGAGGAACGTCTTGAACTCCGGTATGCCCCACAGCGCGCAACAGGCGATCAGGATCACCCACGGCAGCCACGCATAGGCGGTTTCGGCGGCCGTGTACTTGTATTTCCATTCGGTGCTGTCCGTCGTCGCAGTCGCGATGTTCTTGCCGGCCTGGGCCAGCGCCTCGCGCTCGGATCTGAGCAGGAAGCGCGTCTTCGGGTGCCAGACGAAGCGCAGGAACAGCGCTGTGCAGATCACCGAGAACACGCCCGACACCACGTCGGTCATCAGGTGCAGCGCGTTGGTCCCGGATGCGTAGAACTGCATCAGCGCGAACGATCCGCCGGCGCACAACGTCGCCGGCCAGACTTCGAAGACTTCCCTCCAGGTCCCGCCTTCCATCTTCACGAACGTCGCGACCAGCCAGAAGGGCACCAGGACCGAGACGAATGGCAGCTGGTGGCCCGCCATCGAGGACAGTGTGAGCTGATCGAGGCCACTCACGGCCGCCAGCGTGATGATCGGCGTGCCGATCGCGCCCCATGCGACCGGCGCGGTATTGGCGAGCAGGTTCAGCACGGCGGACTGGAACGGCTTGAAGCCCAGGCCCACCATCACGGCGCCGGCGATTGCTACCGGCGTCCCAAATCCGGAGGTGCCCTCGATGATCGCGCCGAACGAGAAGGCGATCAGCACGCACTGCAGCCGCCGGTCGAACGAGATGTGGACGATCGATTCCTTCACGATTTCAAATTGGCCGGCAACGACGCTCATCGTGTACAGGAACATCGCGGCCAGAACGATCCAGATGATTCCCAGGAACCCCGAGAGGGAGCCGAGCGCGAAGGCCGATACGGCCGACGTGACCGGCATCCTGAAGACCAGGCAGGACACAAGGAACGCGGCGATGACGCCAAAAAATGCCGCGTAGGGCGCGGAGATGCCCAGGTGCACATTGCCCTGCGCATCGCGGTGGCGGTGCAAGGCAATGAAGTAGAGCAGCGTCAGGATCGGGACGGCCGCTACGACTGTGGAAAGGAACGCATTTCCCAATGGGTCATAGGTCTGCTGGAACATGGCTTCCCCTCTTCTCTCAGGCGCTCCGTGAAGGTATTTGAGCTTCGGACGTCGGAACAGGCGCCGACGAGGCCCTAGATATCGACAAAGTCAGAACCGCCGTTGAGGCGTTTCGTGCGCCAGGTCAATGAAAGCGCGTGAGCGGCCGGAAAGCGATGCGATTGCGCTCCCACCGTCCTCGTGCTCCCCGCTCAGGGCGATCCGGCATTTGTGATCGCCCTTCCACCGAAGATCCGCGTGCCCCGAGATGACCCCGTCAAGAGTCGAACCGTTGAGCTCAACCAAGACATTCCAGCCGTCGTACTCGAACCGATGCACTGCAGAGTTGGTCATCGCCAGGGTCCTCCAAGTAGTGCTACCGCTCCCTCGATAAAAACTAGCCCGCGTACTCCCGGCCAACAAGCCCACGGCCAATCCACAGTACGCCACGATGGGCCCGTCGAGCGCCCTCAGGCGACCGTCCTTGCGGCAATCCACCGTGATGAATTCGCCGTGGACAGCCGCAAGCACGCCAATGGCTTCAAGGACATAGGCACTTCGCAAATAGGCACGGTTTTCCCTGACACGATCAAACACGCAGACGGGACGCAGCCTGCGATTGACGATCGCATGCATGGCCGTGTACCGGAACTGCGTTCGATCGTTCAGAAGTTCGAGCGCCGCCGAAAGACCCCGCTGTGCCAGGCACGCCGTGAACACCAACAACTGCTCCTCGAAAGGGAGGTCGACGGATGACACGCTGGGCCTCGAATTGTTCTGATTGTCCAGAGGGGCGAGACTTTCAGTATAGATAGGCAATCTATCAAAATGCTACTTTTTTCTGAACGCCATCAATTCGTCGCGCGCGTGTTCCGACGGCGCCGGTTCGAAGCTGACCAGTGACTGACGGCGCCAGCCGGCGGCCCTCTCCCATCACGTCAGTGGTGCATTTTCCGATTCGCAATTCCGGCGATCATGGCCTGCAGATTGAAAGGGAAGCATGCCCGGCCGGGCGCTACCTACGCGGAGTTGCGTGGCGGCCAAGCTGCGAACTTCGGTTGCCGGTCCTCAACTGGACGGCGCGGTTCAATGACCGGTTCTGGCGCATTCTGCCCGCCGACCCGAGGTGCAAATGGCTCGTCGATGTCGAGTCGCTCTGCCATCAGCAGTGCGAACAAGCGTTCAAACGAGCCGCCCTCTCTGTCTGCGACCGACATCATCGATGGCGGGATATTGAGTCCGAGCCGCGTTGGAAACAAGCTGCCCAAGACGCTGATCCGGAAAGCGTTTCCAGAGCTCGCCAAGCAATTCGAGCATTTCAGGGATTCGAGCGGGGTCGCGCATGAAACGTCCTACGGAACAAACGCGGCCGGAGCGGTGAGCTCGGCAGAGAGTTTCTTCTTCGGATCTTTTGCCCTTGTGTAGTTAAACGGCGGATATTCAAAATGGTTTTCGTAGTACCACCAGAGCAGTTGATTTTCTGCCTCGAGCAACGTTTTTCCGAAGACTGAGTAGTCATTACAAACGGAGAGGCGAATGGGTCCATACAGTTCGATCGCGTGGGCGTTGCGTTTGATGGTGGCGTGCTTCCCAGCCCACTGTTCATAACGACGCTGGAAAGTTGTACCCGTTTGACCAATGTAGAGAATGTCGCTCTCCTTGACCAACCGGTTTACCTTCTTCGCGGACCGAAAGAGGTAGACGACCTTCTCGGGCTCCGTTGCTGACGCCTCTGCGCGCCTGCGGCGCTGCACTCCTGGTTGCCTCCCGGGGGGACGGCCTTTCAAGCCCTCCCCCGCCGCGCGGCAGTTTCGGTTGCGCGTGGCCGATACCAGAGCATGCGTCGCGGTAACAACGGGCCAAGCTGGTCATCCTGCGAGCAGCAGGCTTCACGCGTTACATGGAACTACTGTGTCGCACGACAGGCGGGGCCGGCGTGATGGCTTAGCGTCACTGCCAATGGCGGGCAGTTGTACTGCGAGAGACAATCCGCACATGACTTCGACCGCAGCGGACAGCACCTCCACCTTCACCATCGAGCGTTTCGACGTTTTCGTGTTCCGGGCACCAGCCGACCCGCCGGTGCAGACCTCTTTTGGAGTGATGCGCGATCGTCCCGCGGTGCTGGTGCGCCTGACCGACACCGAGGGCGCCGAGGGCTGGGGTGAGATCTGGTGCAACTTTCCGACCGTGGGCGCGGAGCATCGGGCGCGCATGGCGCTCGCGTATTGCCGCCCGGCAGTGATGGGCCGCGCGTGGTCGCATCCGCGCGAATGCTTCGACGAACTGACGCGCCGCTTCGCCGTACTGGCATTGCAGACCGGCGAACACGGCACGCTCAACCAGATCGTCGCGGGCGTCGACACCGCGCTGTGGGACCTCTACGCACGCCGCAAGGGCAGACCGCTGTGGCAGGTGCTCGGCGGCGTCGAGCCCCAGCCGGTGCAGGTCTATGCCTCCGGCCTCAATCCCACCGATCCCGAATTGCTCGCTCTGCAGAAGCGCGAAGAAGGCTATCGGGCATTCAAGCTCAAGGTCGGATTTGGCGCCGAGCGCGATCTCGCCAACCTGCGCACGCTGCGGGACGCGCTGGGCGACGATGCGACGCTGATGGTCGATGCCAATCAGGCGTGGGATTTCGACGAAGCGTGCAAGGCCGGCGAGCGCATGGAAGATTTCGACCTGCTGTGGCTCGAAGAGCCGCTGCGTGCCGACCAGCCCGCCCATCGCTGGAAAGAGCTGGCCGAGCGCCAGTCGCTCACCCTGGCGGGCGGCGAGAACCTCGCCGGCTTCGCGCAGTTCCGCGAATTCATCGCGGCCGAAGGCATGGCGATCATCCAGCCCGATCTGGGCAAATGGGGCGGCTTCAGCGGCTGCCTCGAAGTGGCGAAGCTCACTCTCGCCGCCGAGAAGTGGTACTGCCCGCACTGGCTGGGCGGCGGCATCGGGCTTGTCGCGTCGATGCATCTGAAGACTGCTGTCGGCGGGCCAGGCTATGTCGAAGTCGATTCGAATCCGAACCCGCTGCGGGAACTGCTCGCGGTCCCCAACTTCACGGTCAACGACGGCTGGGTGCAACTGTCGAACGAACCCGGGCTGGGCGTCGTGCCGGACCTCGGGGCATGCAGGGGCTTCTTGGTCGAACTGCCGCTCGTCGGTTTGTAGGGTCGTCGGGTTTGAGTCGGGTTTGAGAATGGGACGGCTGCCGGGCCATCAATAGATCGGAGGCTCCGGCGTCGGTGCGTTGCCTTCGAGACTCAGGAAGTCGCAACCCAGGTGCGCCTGCGTCACCTCGTGCTGGAAGATCTTCGTGTAGCCGCGCACATAGGCTGGCGCGGGCGGCTTCCATTGCATGCGCCGCTCGGCCAATTCTTCATCGGACACCAGCATGTCGAGGCTGCGGGCACCGATGTCCAGACGCACCATGTCGCCGGTCTTCAGCAAAGCCAGCGGCCCGCCGATCGCGGACTCGGGCGACACATGCAGCACGCAAGTGCCGTAGTGCGTACCGCTCATGCGCGAATCCGAGATTCGCACCATGTCGCGCACGCCTTCGCGAAGCAGCTTCTTCGGGATCGGCAGGTTGCCCCACTCGGGCATGCCTGGGCCGCCCACCGGACCGCCATTGCGCAGCACGAGCACGGTCGACGCATCGGCGTCGATGTTCTCGTCGGCCATCGCCGCCAGCATCTCGGCGTTGGAGTCGAACACCAGCGCGCGACCCGTGTGCCGCAGCAACTCGGGCGTCGCGGCAGAAGGCTTGATGACCGCGCCATCGGGGCACAGGTTGCCACGAAGCACGGCAAGTGTGATGCCGGCTTCGGGGCACTCGGGCGTGCCCTGCTTGAGGGGCATTGCCGGATCGAGGATGGTTCCATCGTCGTTCGAAGGCCAACCGGCGATGTCTTCCCCGAGCGTGCGGCCGGTGACGGTGCGCGCCGAAAGATCGAGATGCGCCGCGATCTTGTTGAGCACCGCGGGCAGACCGCCTGCGTAATGAAAGTCTTCCATCAGCTTTTCGCCCGACGGATAGAGGTTGGCAATGACCGGAACGCGCCGCGCGATGGCGTCGAGTTCGTCGATGCCCAGGTGGATGCCCGCGCGCCCCGCCATCGCCGGCAGATGCACCGCGGCGTTGGTCGACCCGCCCAGTGCCATGTAGGCCGCCACTGCATTGAGGAACGAAGCCTTGCTCACGATGCGCGAAGGCTTGAGGTCTTCCCACACCATAGCGACGATGCGCTCGCCGCAGCGCCACGACATGCGGCTGTGCTCCGAATCGACGGCCGGGATGCTCATTGCACCCGGCAAGGTCAGGCCCAAGGCTTCGGCGATGGCCGTCATGGTGCTGGCCGTGCCCATGGTGTTGCAGGTGCCCGGCGTGCGCGTCATGCGCGCTTCCAGGTTCACCCACTCTTCTTTGCCAACGTTGCCGATGGTGTATTCAGCCCAGAACTTCTTGGTATGGGTGCCCGCACCCACCGCCTGGCCCTTGTAGCGGTCGTTCATCATCGGCCCGGCGGGCAGGAAAATGGCGGGGATATCCATCGACAGCGCACCCATGATGAGCCCCGGCGTGGTCTTGTCGCAGCCGCCCATGAGCACCGCGCCATCGATCGGCAAGCTGCGCAGCAGCTCTTCGCACTCGATGGCAAGCAGGTTGCGATAGATCATCGTGGTCGGCTTGACCATCACTTCGCCCAGGCTCAAGGCCGGCAGTTCGAGCGGATAGCCGCCGGCCTGCAACACGCCGCGCTTGACGGCCTCGGCACGCTCGCGCAAGTGCGCATGGCATGGCGAGAGTTCGCTCCAGGTGTTGATGATGCCGATGACCGGCCGCCCCATGAACTCCTCGCGCGCGAGCCCTTGCTGCTGCATGCGCTGGCGGTGTGCGAATCCGCGAATATCGTCGCTCGCGAACCAGCGTTGGCTGCGCAGGTCCTGGAGGGTCTTCGCGCGGGTGGCTTCGGTCGACATGCGTTGTGTTCTCTGGGGGTTGCTTCAGTAGGTTGCGGGCGCTGGCGCGGCATTCGGTGCGCTGCGCTGCTTGAATCGCGCCGCCACGTCGTCGGCGCTCTTGCGAAGCAGCACCTGGTCGTTGGCGACGGCCACGAACAGTGCGCCTAAATTAAGCAACTCCTGCGCGCGCGGCTCGTCGTTCATGAGAATACCCGGCGCCTTTCCGCACGCCAGGATGCGCGCGATGGCCTTGTCGATGGCTGCGCGCACAGTCGGGTGGTTGACCTGCCCCGCGACACCCATGCTCGCCGACAGGTCGCCCGGGCCGATGAACACGCCATCGACACCATCGACATTCGCAATGTCTTCCAGATGCTCGAGCGCTTCGGCCGTCTCGACCTGCACCAGCACGCAAAGCTCGTTCGCGGCGTTGGCGACGTAGCCCGCGTCGCGGCCGAACTTCGACGCGCGTACCGTGCCGCCCATGCCGCGGATGCCGCTGGGCGGATAGCGCGTTGCAGCCACTGCCGCCTCGGCTTCGGCGCGGTTCTGCACGAAAGGAAGCAGCAGCGTCTGCGCGCCGATGTCGAGGTATTGCTTGATCAGGACCGGGTCATTCCACGGCGGCCGCACGACCGCCGAAGTCGGCCGGTCGCGCTCGGCCTGCACTGCCTGCAACTGCCGCAGCATGGTCGTCGGATCGCCGGGCGTGTGTTCGGCGTCCAGCAGGATCCAATCGAAGCCGGCACCCGCGAGCAGTTCGGAGATGTAGGGGTCCGGCAGCGTCGACCAGATGCCGATCTGAGGGATGTTCGCCGCAAGGGCGTGCTTGAATGCGTTGCGTGTGGGCATGGACTTCAATTCGGGTTGTTCATTGGCTGCCGCGCCAGAAGGCGATCTGCGCGGCGACCTGGTGATCGATCATGGTCTTGCCGCCGACGACTTGCAGCCCGCGCGCACTGCATGCGGCCATGAGTTCGGTGTCGCGGGCGGCGATGATGTCGAACAGCGCCGCATCCGCGGGCAGCAGCGTCGGGTCGAACGGCATCGGGTCGCCCGCATGCAGGCCCAGAGAGGTCGCGTTGATTGCAAGGCCCGCGCTGCTCAGGCTCTCGGCACGTGTGTCGATGCGGACATCCGGAAAGGGCTTGCGCACTTCGGAAGCGAGATGCTCCGCGCGCTCGGGCTCTCGATTGATCACATGAAGTTCTCGCACACCGGCTGCCGCCAATGCAAACGCAATGGCCGTGCCGGCACCGCCCGCGCCGACCAGCACCACGGGCCGATCCGTCCACAGGATGCCGTTGGCACGCGCGGCCTCGACGAAGCCGACGCCGTCGAAACTCTCGCCCGACCATTGGCCGTCGGCGTCGATCCGCATGGTGTTGACCACGCCCGTGCGCCGGGCCTCCGGCCCGTGCCGTACGCACAATGCATGCGCTGCGGCTTTGTGCGGAATCGTGAGATTGAGCCCCTGGAGATTGCCGACGCGCGCAAGTTGCGCCACCGTGGCTGCGAAGTCATCCGGATGCACGCCCATCGGCACGAGGCACCAATCGAGCCCCGCCGCCGCAAAGGCCGGGTTGTAGATGCGCGGTGCGCGCACATGGTCGACCGGATGCGCAAGGATCGGAACGAGGCGCGTCGCGCCGCTGAGCGATGCGGGAACCATGGCGTCAACCCTTCACAGCGCCGGCGGTCAAGCCGCTCACGAGATAGCGCCGCACCAGCATCGAGAAGACGAGCACAGGCGCCATGACCAGCGACCCGCCTGCCGCGATCTTTCCCCACTCCCATCCTTCGTAGTTCATGAAGTTCACGACCGCGACGGGCGCGGTGCGCGCGTCGGTTCGCGTGAGGATGAGCGCGAAGAAGAAGTCGTTCCAGGCATACAGGAAGCACAGGATGGCCGTGGCCGAAATGCCCGCCGTTGCCATCGGCATCACGATTTCGAGGAACACGGTGCCGAAGCCCGCGCCGTCCATCAACGCCGCCTCTTCGAGCGATGCGGGCACGGCGTCGAAGAAGGGTTGCATCATCCAGATGACCAGCGGCAGGTTGAAGGTCATGTAGATCATGATCAGCCCCGTGCGCGTGTCCAGCAGCCCCAACCAGCGATAGGCAAGGAAGAACGGAATCGTGAAAGCGATCGGCGGCGCCATGCGCGTGAGCAGGATGCCCAGCCCGATCCCGAAGCGTCCGCGCCCGGTCCAGCGAGAGAGCGCATAGGCCGCCGGTATGCCGAAGATCAGCGCAAGCAGTGTCGACACGATGCTCGTGATCAGACTGTTGACGAAAGATTCCGGAAATCCCGCCTGCCAGAGTCCCACGTAGTGTTCGAGCGTCGGCATGAAGATCACGCGCGGCGGAAACTCCAGGATCATCGGCGTCGGCTTGAACGACATCTGCAGCAGCCACAGGAAAGGCAGCAGCATGACAAACAGGATCAGCGGCACGGCCCAGCGCGCGACGGGCCAGCGTTTGCGCCAGGGCGATTTGTGCAATGAAGTCGTCGTCATTCCGCCGCCCCCGCATTGCGGCTCAGGCGCATCGCACCCCAGCTGATCAGCACCGTCGCGGCCAGCAGCACCACGGTGATGGCACTCGAATACCCGAGTTCGCCGAAATTGAATGCCACGAGATACGCGTAGTAGTTGGTCACCTCGGTCACCGAGCCCGGTCCGCCGCCGGTCAACAGAAAGATCAGGGGAAACGCCTTGATGCTGTCGATGAGCCGGAAGAGCGTGCACACCAGCAGCACCGGCGCGATGTAGGGCAACACGATGTGGCCGAACACCCGCCAGGCGTCGGCGCCATCCATGCGCGCCGCTTCGACGTATTCAGCGGGCAGCGTCTGCAGTGCGGCCAGCACCATCAGGAAGGTAAAGGGCGCCCATTCCCATGTGTCCGCAATGACGATCGACCACAGCGCGAAGTCGACGTGCGTGGTGAGCGCGGGCAAGGCGATACCGAGCGCGTGCGCGGCTTGATAGATCGGGCTGATGTCGGGCGTGTAGACCAGCTTCCAGATCACCGCCACGACGATCGGAGGCAGCACCATCGGGATGACGAAAAGATGCCGCAGCGATTTCCAGCGCTCCTGGCCCGAATGCACCAGCAGTGCGAGCCCGGTGCCCAGCAGCACCTGCAGCACCACGGTGTAGAGCGACAACCGCGCCTGCACGGCCAGCGAGCCGACGAAGCGCTCGTCGCCGCCCAGCAGCTTGTAGTTGCGCAGCGGGTCCGAGAAATCGCCCAGCGAGCCGGGATTGACCAGCGCGCCCGGCGTGAGACTCGTGACGAGCAGGAACAGCGTCGGCAGCCCCGCCACGATCAGCAGGAAGATGAGGCTCGGCGCAATCGCCATCCGCGTGAAGCGGCGGCGCTGCAGGTCGTAAGACTGCCCACTCATGTGATCAAGCCGGCGTTCACACCTTCGCGCCCGAGCGACGCAGCGCCGAGACGGCGGATTCCTGCGCCGCCTTCATCGAGTCGGCCGCACTCTGCTGCCCCGAGACCACGCGTTCGACCGCCTTGTTGACCACATCGCCGACGAGCGGGAATTCCTTGACCGTGCGATAGGCCATGTAGTTGTGCGTCTTGCCCGGCTGCTCCAGCACTTCGAGATAGAGCTTGCCGAGGTCTTGCCCGTTGATGGTGTTGATGCGCTTGTACTCCGCGCTCTCGATGATCGAGCGGCGGCAGACGGAAGGATGGCCGGTGTCCTTCACGATGCGGGCGGTGAGCTCGGGGCTCAACGTCCACTTGATGAACTCCCAGGCGGCTTCCTTGTTCTTCGCGTTCTTCGGAATGCCGAGGCCCTGGCTGTTCGATGCGGGGTAGTCGCCCTTGGGGCCGGCGGGCATGCGCATGACGCGCGCCGTGTCCTTCACCTTGCTGTCGGGCGCAGTCAGCATCGCGCTCACCCATGAACTCGAATGAATGAAGATGTTCGAGCGCCCGCTGATCAGCGCCGCACGCGCCTGGTCTTCGGTGTAGCCGAGCACGCCCTGCGGACTGTATTTGGACAGCAGCTTCGAATAGAACTCCGTCGCCTGGATGGAGGCGGCCGAGTCGAGCGCGGGCGTGATGTCGGTTGGCGGTTTGACGAAAAGGTCGCCGCCGTAGCCCTGGATGTACGGCGGCAGGAACCAGTGATGCAGATTCGAGCTGACGAAGCCTGTGACGCCGTCCTGACCGTTGATGGCTTCGGCCACCTTCATGAGTTCGTCGAAAGTGCGAGGTGCTTCCACGCCGCGCTTCTTCATGAGGTCGGTGCGGCTGACGCCCATCAGCATCGCCCCGCCCTCCCACGCGAAACCGTAGGCCTTGCCGGCCTTGTCGAGATACGGCAGCTGCGCGCCCTTCACGAAGTCGTCAGGGTTCCAGTTCGCCGGCGTGTGCTTGGGGTCCGTGGCGAAGTCGCTCAGGTTGGCGAGCAGGCCCGCGGCAACCCAGCGTGCGGCCAGGATGAAGGTGACGTTGCAGAAATCCCAGGCGCTGCCGCCCGACGACAGCTCCAGGTCGGCCTGCTGGTTGTAGACCGGGAAGGCCGACAACTGCAGGTCGACCGTCATGCCCGTCTGCTGCTCGAATTCGGGGATGTACTTGCGCAGGATGTTGAAGAAGCCGTGCTGGTAGGCCGCACCGCGCAGCTTGACGCCGGCAAAGGGCTTGGCCTGCGCGATGGCCGGAAACGCCAGCAGGCTGCCTGCGCCGACCGCCGCACTGGCGGCCGCGGCCTTCAGGAGGCTGCGGCGTTTCGGGTCGATGTCGAGAGAGTGCGGGAGGCTCATGGTCGTTTCTCTTTCTTCCGGTTCATCCGTGTGTCGGCTGTGTGGTCGGCTGATGAAGAATATGACAGACAAATAAATTGATCTTTCTCATGGTAAACCCGGAAGTTAGGCCTGTTTCAGGTCGGATAACCTTATTTTCGAAAACAATATGTCCGACGATAAACAAAAACATGAAGCGCCGAGCGCTGCCCTGCGGCGCGGCCCGATGGCCGTGACCGAGGCCCTCGCGAGCCGCGTCATCGCCGGCGAATGGGGAGATGGATCACCGCTGCCGACTGAGATGGAGCTGGCCGATGAGCTCGGCGTGGCGCGCACGTCGGTACGCGAGGCGCTCACCCGTCTCAAGGCCAAGGGCCTGATCGCGTCGCGCCAGAAGGCCGGCACGCGCGTGCTGCCGCGCACGCAATGGAACATGCTCGATGAAGACGTGCTGCGCTGGGCGTGGTCCGGCAATGACCGCGTGCAGATGGCGCAGCACCTGATGCAACTGCGGCGCATCGTCGAGCCGGCGGCCTGCGAGATCGCA
This sequence comes from Variovorax sp. 01N429, assembly GCF_056399425.1. Classification (NCBI taxonomy): domain Bacteria; kingdom Pseudomonadati; phylum Pseudomonadota; class Betaproteobacteria; order Burkholderiales; family Comamonadaceae; genus Variovorax; species Variovorax sp. 01N429. The sequence continues at coordinate 112,521 of NZ_JBFTRG010000013.1, forward strand.
GCGGCATCGGCGCCCGATTCGGCCATTGCCGCCATCGAGCGCGCCTACCGCATGATGGACGCGGCCGGCATGGACGCGGTCGCCTATGCCGGCCCAGACCTCGAGTTTCATCACGCGATCCTGGCGGCGACTGGCAATCCGTTCCTCGTCGCCTTCGGTGCAACCATCCAGGCCGCGCTGCGAACCTCGTTCGAGCTCTCCACACGCCAGCCCGGCGCGCCTCGCAAGAGCTTGCCGCTGCATCGCGAGGTGCTCGACCAGATCTGGGCGCGCAAGCCGGCCGCCGCCCGCCGCGCGATGGAAGAGCTGCTCGGTCTCACTGAAACGAACATCCAGCGCGGCGTGGCGAGATCCGCCGCCGCGCCATCGACCTGACTTCCGATCTGCAATCTCCAATCTTTGACCTCCGACCTCCAGGGACGCCCCACATGGCAGACATTCAACTGAAATCCATCAGCAAGCGCTTCGGCGACGTCGAAGTCATTCCGGGCCTCGATCTCACGATGCCCGACGGGCAGGTGACGGTGCTTCTCGGCCCATCGGGCTGCGGCAAGTCCACGTTGCTGCGGATGATCGCGGGGCTCGAAACACCCAGCGGCGGCGAGGTAATCATTGGCGGTCGCGTGATGAACGACGTGCCGCCCGCCGAACGCGGCTGCGCGCTGGTGTTCCAGAACTACGCGCTCTATCCGCACAAGACGGTGCGACAGAACCTTGCGTTTCCGTTGCGCATGGCCAAGGTCGACGCCGCGCGGCAGCAGCAGAGCGTCGATGAAATCGCCCGCACGCTCGAACTCACGGCGCTGCTCGACCGCTACCCGCGCCAACTCTCGGGCGGCCAGCGCCAGCGCGTCGCCATGGGCCGCGCGATGATCCGCCAGCCCGAAGTCTTTCTCTACGACGAGCCGCTGTCGAACCTCGACCTCGAATTGCGCGTGAAACTGCGGCTGGAGATTGCGCGCATGCAGCGCTCGCTCAAAGCCACCGCGGTGTACGTGACGCACGACCAGACGGAAGCGATGACGCTCGCCGACCAGATCGTGGTGCTGCGCAAGGGCCACATCGAACAGGTGGGCTCTCCGCTTGCGCTCTATCGCTCGCCGGCCAATCTCTTCGTGGCGGGCTTCATTGGCACGCCGCGCATGAATCTCTTCAAGGTCGATGCAACGGAGACCGACAGCGAAGGCACGCGCCTGCGGATCGGCGACATGACCGTTCGCGTCCCGCAGCGGCTTCAGGGCGACGTCAGCACGTTCGGCTTCAGGGCCGAGCAGGTGCGCATCGGTACGCCGCTGCCCGGCCAGGTCGCGCTCGAACTCGCTGATTGCGAAACACTGGCGGTGGAACAACTGGGCGATCGCGCCTTCTGCTACTTGCGGTCGCCGATCGGCGAACTCGTGCTACTGACGCCCGGCGCCGACACCGAACTGCCCCGCACGCTGCATCTCGCGCTCGCGCCGGAAGCGCTGCATTTCTTCGATGCGAACGAAGCCGCACTGAAGCGTGCCGCACCGGCCATGGCCATGGCCATGGCCTGAACGCCACTCAAGCCGGCGGGCTTTCGCCGTGCAGCCGGACAATCAGCGACCGCAGCCATGTGATAGCTGGGTCCTTGTGATAACGGCCATGCCAGAACAAGCTGATCGCAATCTCCGGCAGCTTGGCGGGATTGCGGACGTATGACAGGCCGAAGGGCTCCACCAGCGCCTGCGCGAGGCGTTCGGGCACCGTAGCAACCAGGTCGGAGTCATGCAGGATGTGCCCGACCGCGACGTAATGCGGCACCGTGAGCACGACCTTGCGTGCGATGTTCCTGCGCCTCAGGAGTTCGTCGGCCTGCCCATGGCCGGTCCCTTCCGAGATCACCACGACATGATCGGCCGCTGAAAATTCGCCGAGGGAAATGGAGCGCTTGTCGAGCGCGTGACCGCGCCGGAACATGCAGACATAGTGCTGCTTGAACAGCCGACGCTGGAAGTAGCCGGCCCTGAGTTGCGGCAGCAATCCGATCGCGAGGCTGACGTGCCCTGCTTCCATCTCGTCCTGCAAGTTCACTGCCGCGTTGCGCACGGTGCTCAGCGAGACGCCCGGCGCCACGCGCGACAGCTCCTTCATCAGCTTGGGGAGAAAGTAGATCTCTCCGATGTCGGTCATGCCGACCGTGAAAGCGCGCGTCGAAGTGGCGGGGTCGAAGCTCGCGCGCTGATTGATGGCCGCGTGAATCACCTGCAGCGCACGCGCCGTGGGCTCCGCGAGCTGTTGGGCAAAAGGCGTGGGCTCCATGCCCTTGGGCGTGCGCAGAAAGAGCGGGTCGTCGGTGAGCTTGCGCAGCCGCGCCAGCGCATTGCTCACTCCGGGCTGCGAAAGCCCAAGGCTGGTCGCAACCTTGGAGACGCGGCGGTCAATGAGCAATTGATTGAAAACCACCAGGAGGTTGAGATCGATGTCCTTGAGCTCCATGATCATTCACATCCACATTCACATTCGCCAAATCAATAAAGACTATTCGCCGTATTCTATTGAACGATGACGATGCCTTGACGATCATTGAACCGCGCGACAAGCCGCACGACACAAGGAGACACGCATGGACGACACATCGGCCGTCTTCCCCCAGAAGATCCACTGGGAAGACCAAGGCACGAGCCGCATCCCCTTCATGGCCTACACCGAGGCCGACCAGCATCGGCGCGAACTCGAACGGTTCTTCTATCGGGGCCACTGGTGCTACGTGGGCCTGGAAGCGGAGATCCCGAACGCGGGTGATTTCACGCGCACGGTGATCGGCGAGCGCTCCGTCATCATGGTCCGCGACGCCGAAGGCGCCATCAATGTGATCGAGAACGTGTGCGCGCATCGCGGCATGCAGTTTTGCCGCGAGCGGCACGGCAACAAGAAAGATGGCGGATTCACCTGCCCCTACCACCAGTGGAACTACACGCTCAAGGGCGACTTGCAGGGCGTGCCTTTCCGGCGCGGGGTCAAGCAGGACGGTAAGGTCAACGGCGGCATGCCGGCCGACTTCAAGCCCGCGGAACACGGGCTCAACAAGCTGAAAGTCGCAACCCGTGGCGGTGTCGTCTTCGCTTCTTTCGATCACGATGTCGAATCGCTCGAAGACTTCATGGGTCCGGCAATCCTCGGCTACTTCGACCGGCTGTTCAATGGCCGCAAGCTGAAGCTGCTCGGCTACAACCGCCAGCGCATTCCAGGCAACTGGAAGTTGATGCAGGAGAACATCAAGGACCCCTACCACCCAGGACTGCTCCACACCTGGTTCGTGACTTTCGGGCTCTGGCGCGCGGACAACAAGTCGGAGCTGAAGATGGACGCGCACCACCGGCACGCTGCGATGATCTCGACGCGCGGCGCGAGCGGCAAGGCGGACCAGGTCACGCAGGTATCGAGCTTCAAGGAAAGCATGCAGCTCAACGACGACCGCTTTCTCGACATCGTGCCCGAGCCCTGGTGGGGCGGCCCCACGGCGGTGATGATGACGCTGTTCCCGAGCGTGATCCTGCAGCAGCAGGTCAACAGTGTCTCGACGCGGCACATCCAGCCGAGCGGGCCCGGCAGCTTCGATTTCGTCTGGACGCACTTCGGGTTCGAGGACGACGACCAAGTGATGACGAAGCGCCGCCTTCGCCAGGCCAATCTTTTCGGACCCGCGGGATTCGTCTCGGCGGATGACGGCGAAGTGATCGAGCTTTCGCAAAAGGGCTTCGAGCAGAAGCCATTTCATCGAACCCTGGCCGAACTGGGCGGGCGTGAGGTCGGCGATACCGACCACATGGTCACCGAGACATTGATTCGCGGCATGTACGAGTACTGGCGCAAAGTCATGGAGGCATGAGATGGAGTTCAGAGACTACTTCGAGCTGAACCAGCTCTATGCCGACTACGCGAGCGCCGTCAGTTCCGGCCATTGGGAACTCTGGCCCGAGTTCTTTACTGAAGACTGCACCTATCGACTGCAGCCGCGAGAGAACTTCGAGAGAGGCTTTCCACTTGCGACGCTGTCTTTCGAGAGCAAGGGAATGCTCAAGGACCGCGTCTATGGCATTCGGGAGACGCTGTTCCACGACCCTTACTACCAGCGCCACGTCGTTGGTGCGCCGGTTGTGCGCAAGTCGGAGCCCGGCCGGTTCGAATGCGAGGCCAACTACGCCGTGTTTCGCACCAAGCTTTCGGAGCTATCGTCGGTCTTCAATGTCGGGCGATATGTCGACATCGTCGTGCGCACCGAACAGGGCCTCAAGTTCGAGTCGCGACTCGTCATCTACGACAGCGAGATGATCCCGAACTCCGTCATCTATCCACTCTAAGAACATAACGAGAGCAGACATGAACGAGCAGCTTTGGACCGATGCCGCACCCGTGGACGATGTGCCGGTCGACGATGTCATTGGCATGGTGGTGGACGGGCGTGACATCGCGCTCTACAGCGTGGATGGCCAGATCTTCGCGACCGACAACATCTGCACCCACGGCCATGCACGGCTGTGCGAAGGCTTCCTCGAGGGGCATGAGATCGAATGCCCCTTGCACCAGGGCAAGTTCGACGTGCGCAATGGGCAACCCACCTGCGCGCCCGTCACCGAGGCGATCCGTTCGTACCCGGTCAGGATCGAAGCCGGCCGGGTGTTCCTTTCGCTGACATGACCGCCGAGACTGTCGCGGAGACCATCGCCATCGTCGGCGCCGGACAGGCTGGCGGATGGGCTGCGCGGACCTTGCGTGCCGAGGGCTTCAAAGGCCGCGTGGTCCTGATCGGCGACGAGCCGCATCGGCCGTACGAGCGTCCACCTTTGTCCAAGGCCGTGCTCTCGGGCGAAGCAACTGCGGAGAGCACCTATCTGATGAAGACCGAGGCATTCGACGCATTGGACATCGACTGGCGGCCGAACGTCAGGGCGACATTCATCGACAAGGCCGCGAAGCGGCTTCACCTGTCGCGGGGAGATTCCGTCCCATATTCCGTCGGATACGACAAGCTCATCTTGTGCAATGGCGGTCGCGCGCGGCGACTGAGCATTCCCGGCGCGGATCTGCCCGGCGTCTTCACTCTGCGGAGCATCGAGGATGCAAAGGCGTTGGGTGCCGCTCTGTCTCCAGGCAAGCGCTTGCTCGTCGTTGGCGGTGGCTGGATCGGTCTCGAAGTCGCCGCGACTTCGAAGAACAAAGGCATGCATGTGACGGTGGTTGAAGCGATGGGCCGCCTGTGCGAACGCACGGTCCCGCCGGAGATGTCGGGCTATCTGCACCAACTGCATGCTTCGCACGGTGTCCACATCGAGCTCGGCACCGGCGTCGAGCAGTTGATGCCCGCGCCGCAAGGTGGCTTGATGGCCGCTTTGGTCGATGGTCGCCGACTCGCATGCGATGCCGTGCTGATTGGCGTGGGCTTGATCGCCAACGACGAACTCGCGCGCGAAGCAGGACTGGACTGCGACGGCGGCATCGTGGTCGACGCGCAGTGCCGCTCGTCGCATGCCGACATCTTCGCCGCGGGCGACGTAGCGAACTGGCACTGCGATTGGGCCGGGCGACGGATGCGGCTCGAGTCGTGGCAAAACGCGCAGGAGCAAGGGATTGCTGCGGCGAGGTCAGCGCTGGGCATTGAAGTGAATCACCAGCCCTTGCCCTGGTTCTGGTCCGATCAGTACGACATCAATCTGCAGATCTTTGGTGTGCCCTCGCCCGCTCACGAGGTCGTGGTGAGAGGCGACCGGGACTCCAAAAGCTTCGTCATGTTCTTTCTCGATGGAGACAGGGTCGTTGCGGCGATGGGCCCCAATTCGGCAAAGGACTTGCGGTTTGCGCGACGCCTGATCGAGCTTCGCGCAAGTGTCGATGCGAGCCGACTGGCGAACCCTGGCGTGCCACTCACAAAGGTCCAGGCATCCTGACTTGTTGGAATCAGCGTTCTTTTCCATACTCCTGTTTGCAGACAAGGAGCAAAGGCATGCAAGAGACGCAGACACTGATCCCCGCCGCCGATCTGGCAAAGAAGGCAAAGAGACCGTTCCCGGGCTCGTCCGCCGAATACGATGCTGCGCGAGAGGCGCTGCTGGCCGAAGAGATCGAGTTTCGTCGTCACATGACGCGCATGGTCGAGCAGCGCCAGGCGTTGCCGCCGGGGCCGGTCATCGACAAGGACTACCGCTTCAAGGACGAACAGGGATTCGAGGCGGGGCTGATCGATCTCTTCGGCGACAAGGACACGCTCGTCACCTACTTCTGGATGTATGGACCGCAGCGCGAGCGGCCGTGCCCGATGTGTACCAACCTGCTCGGGGCACTGAACGGCAACGCAGCCGACATCAAGCAGCGTGTCGCGCTCAAGGTGCTCGGGCGTTCGCCCGTCGGGCGGCAGTACGCTTTCGCACAGGAGCGGGGCTGGCGTGACCTGAATTTCGTGCAGACGGTCGGCGACGACTATGCCAAGGACATCGGCGTGCTGCAGCCGGACGGAAGCGAATACCCGGCGTTGATCGTGTTCAAGCGCGACGGCGACAAGGTCCGGCTGTTCTGGGCGTCTGAAATGACCGGCGAGATGTCCGACCCCGGCCAGGATCCGCGCGGCGCGCCAGACATCGCCCCGCTCTGGTTGATCCTGGACCTGACGCCCGGCGGACGCGGGACCGACTGGTATCCGAAGCTCCAGTATTAGGAGGCCCAATAAGGCAAGCTTCGGCTTCATGGCATCTCAGCTGATACAGATCATCGGACCCGGCGGCGCTCCCTATCAACTGGGCCAGCCGATGCTGATGTTCGCCGGCCGCCTGTTTCTGGGCCGCGTGGATCCGGTGCGCCTCCGCAATGGCGGCACGGAGGTGTACTTCGGAAGCTTCGCACCCACGTCCGTGACGCAGGGGGAGCCGCGAAACGTCGGCGCGTTGCTGTTCTACGAAGCCTGCGCCTATATCACTCGCCATTACCCGCAGGTCCAGGTCATCCGTTTCGCGTCTTCGCGCCCGATGCCGGGCGTTGGAGATCCGGCGTTTCAGGCGGCGTCCCGCGTGGCGGCCGTCGAGCGCATCGGTGCGACGAATGTCCAGGTCACGCCGGCGCAATCGGGGCTCATCGTCGTCTCCGGCACCTGGGCCTACAACGAGCGCAACCTGCACGCACTCAACATGGCCCTGGAAGAGCATCGCGCCATCTTTCGGGCGGTCGCCATCGGTCGGACCAACGGCTGGCCGTCCTGGCTCCGGCGAGTCCGGCGCATCGTTTCGTGGCGTCGGCGCGCATAGCCGGGGCGTGAGCAGCCCGGCGCAGGCGGATGGCATGTGCCTTGCTGGCGGACGCAAGATGAGCCGGCCGAGTGTCTTGCGCGTCGGGTCTTGGCGCTTGCGACTGTCGAAATGCTCGCGCCGCGGCCCTTGTCGACGGCTCCTTCTTTCTCGTGTCGCTGCGGCTTACCTCCTCGAACACCTCGCTGCCGTCTGCTTGCCTGAGCGGGATCGAATAGCCGGGGGCGCCAAAGCGCGTCTTCATGTCTTCGTCGTCTTTTTCGGCGCCCTACTCGCGGCCTGCAGCGCCGCCGCCTGCGCGGCGTGCTTCTCGCCCCGCGAGGGCCTGTGCGCCTTGCCAGCCTTGGAATTCTTGGCTTCCTTAGGCTCCTTTCTTTCCTTCGGCTTCTCTTTGGCCTCCGGGTGATGCGTTCTCACCAACTTGTCGATGGCCTTCGCCCTCGGCAGCAGCGCCTGCGCTTGGCGCTTCGCACGCTCCTCCTTGAGCAGGCGGCGCTCCTCGGCCAGCTTTTGTTCGGCTTCGGACGGCTCGTGGTCCGCCCCCAGCGAGTGGACACGGTCCATCGTGGCCTTGTGAAGCATCGCGCCGTTCTTCGCGATGCGGTGAGTCATCGATGCGATGCGAATGGGCATGTTGCGATCTCCTTGGTGAGTGGAAGACCAATGTAGGCCGGCCTCAGCGTCTTGCCAATCGATTAATGCGGCCTCGCGCGCCACTGGCTGCGCACCGCTTGCTGCTCTGGCGATGAAGGCGATGAGATTGATGGGGGCGTGAGCGCCCTCAAGTGGCCTTTGCCGAGTTCTGTGGGCTGCGACCTTCTTGCCGTCGAGCAGCCTCGCTGCGGCCAGCAGGAATGCGCCGCTGCAAACCGATGCGATACGACGCACCTGCAGCGATCCCCAGGCGCATGATGCTGGTTTAGGTGGTTGCCAGCGAACTGAGCATAGAAAGGACCTCGCAGTCCAGGAAATGCAGTCGCGGGATGACGGACATGCCGCGGTTGGCAAACGAGACGGCATCGCCGTCATGCCGAGGCGGCATTTCCGCGCCGACGGCAACGGCTTTTATGCTCCCGGGCATTTGCACCGAGACACCATGCCCGCCTACTGCATCGCGAATATCGAAGTCCACACGCCTGACATTTACGAGTCCTATCGACGTCATACGGCCGGGACGTTGCCGAAGTTCGGGGGACGGTTCCTTGTCCGTGGCGGCGCCACCGAGGTCGTCGAAGGGTCCTGGCAGCCCGCGAGGCTCGTCGTCATCGAATTCCCTTCGATGGACGATTTGCAAGCCTGGTATCGGTCTCCGGAGTATCAGGCGATCGTCCGAGGTCGACACGGGGGCGCGCGCTCGGAACTCGTGTTCGTGGAAGGCTTTACTTCTTGAAGCCCAGGACTACGCTACAGCCACACCGGAAAACCGGATCGCACCAGGAGACAAGACATGACCGGCATCTTCGACCAGGACCTGCCGCGCAACGAAGCCAATCACGCGCCGTTGTCGCCGCTGTCGTTCATTGAACGGGCAGCCGAGGTGTACCCGGACCGGCCCGCGGTCGTCCATGGCGACTTGCGGCGCACATGGAGCGAGCTATACACACGCTGCCGCCAGCTGGCCGGTAAGCTGGCCAATAGCGGCATTGGCAAGGGCGACACCGTGGCCGTGATGCTGCCCAATACGCCGCCCATGGTCGAGGCGCACTTCGGCATCCCGATGGCAGGCGCGGTGCTCAATGCGCTGAACACGCGGCTGGACGCGGAGACCGTCGCCTTCATGCTGGACCACGGCGAGGCCAAGGCGCTGATCGTCGATGCCGAGTTCGCGGGCGTGGTGAAGAAGGCACTGGCGCTGCGCAAGGAAAAGCGGCCGCTGCTGGTGATCGATGCGGAAGACACGCTCTTCACGGGCGCGGCGGAGCGCATCGGCAGCATCAGTTATGAGGCGTTCCTGGCGCAGGGCGACCCGCAGTTCCCCTGGCAGCTGCCCGGCGACGAGTGGGACGCCATCGCGCTGAACTACACCAGCGGCACCACGGGCAACTCCAAGGGCGTGGTCTACCACCACCGCGGCGCGGCCATCAACGCCATCAGCAACATCCTGGAGTGGGACCTTCCCAAGCATGCGGTGTACCTGTGGACGCTGCCTATGTTCCATTGCAACGGCTGGTGCTTTCCGTGGACCATCGCCGCGCGCGCGGGCGTCAACGTCTGCCTGCGCAAGGTGGATGCCGGCGCGATCATCGACGCGATCAAGCGCCATGGCGTGACCCATTACTGCGGCGCGCCGATCGTGCACGGCATGCTGGTGAATGCGCCTGACGAGATGAAGAAGGGCCTGCCTCAGGGCGTGAAGGCCATGGTCGCCGGCGCGGCGCCGCCTGCTTCGATGATCGAAGGCATGGAGCGGCTGGGCTTCGACCTGACCCACGTGTACGGGCTCACCGAGGTCTATGGACCGGCCACTGTCTGCGCCAAGCACGCGGCCTGGGACGCGCTGGACATTGGCGAACGCGCGCGCCTGAACGCCCGCCAGGGCGTGCGCTACCACCTGCAGCGCTCGGCCCGCGTGCTGGACCCGCAGACCATGAAGCCGGTGCCGATGGATGGCGAGACCATGGGCGAAATCATGTTCCAGGGCAACATCACCATGAAGGGCTACCTGAAGAACCAACGGGCGACGGCTGAAACGTTTGCCGGCGGTTGGTACCACACGGGCGACCTGGCCGTGCAGTATCCGGACGGCTATATCAAGATCAAGGACCGCAGCAAAGACGTGATCATCTCGGGCGGCGAAAACATCTCCTCCATCGAGGTGGAGGACGTGCTGTACCGCCACCAGGACGTGCTGGCCGCCGCCGTTGTCGCCAAGCCGGACGCCAAGTGGGGCGAAACGCCCTGCGCCTTCGTTGAACTGAAGGCCGGTGCCCAGGTGACGGCGGCGGATATCGTGGCGCATTGCAAGAAGCACCTGGCGGGCTTCAAGGTGCCCAGGGCGGTGGTGTTCGGCGAGCTGCCCAAGACCTCGACCGGCAAGATCCAGAAGTTCGAGCTTCGCAAGCAGGCCGGTTCGGCTGCGGCAATCGACATCTGAGCCTGTAACGTCAATGGACGGTGGGGCCTACCCCGGTACGCCATAGCTGCTGCAGAGTAGACTGCTGCTGGCCCCGTCTCAGGTCGCGCCATCGGAGCGCAATGTCGCCACTTCGGCGCCACCGAGGCACGGCTTTTGGGAAGCCATGAACGTTAGGCAGCTGCGCTACTTTCTCCAAATCGCCGAACTCGGCAGCGTGACGCGCGCGGCGGAGGTCCTGCACATCGCCCAGCCGGCGCTGTCGCGCCAGATGCGCTCGCTCGAAGAAGACCTCGACGCGGCTCTGTTGCACCGTTCCGAACGCGGCATCACGCTCACGGAGGCCGGCGAATGCCTTCGCGAGAGCGCCGTCGAACTGCTGCGGCACTTCGATCGGGTGCGCTCGGAGGTTCGAGATCGGTCTGGCGATCCTAGCGGTGTGCTAACGATCGCGTTGCCTCCGTCCATGTCGGAGCTGCTCGCATTTCCGGTCATACAGCGGTTCAGGACCAGCTACCCCAATGTCTTGCTGAGGGTGTTCGAAGGCTCAAGCGGAGTCCTCGACGCGTGGTCGATGGTTGCACAGGGCAAGGCCGACATGGCGGTGGTCTCCTCCGGCGAACCGCTCGCCAGTCTCGAAGCCTACCCGTTCATCGAAGAGCCAATGTGTCTGCTCGGCCCACCCGAATCAGGTCTTGCCATGGACAAGCCATTGACACTGGAAGATCTCGTCAATCGGCCGATGGTCGCGATGAGCCGCCCCAATGTGGGACGCATGATCGTTGAACGTGCGATGGCCGAGCGCAATTTGCGCCTCAACGTTGCGATGGAGGTCAACACTCGGCAACTGGTGCTGAAGGCCGTGGAATCAGGGTTGGGCTTCACAACCCTGCCCCTGTGTTCCGGGAGCGACCTGCTTGAGCGGGGTGCCATCTCCATGGCACCCATCGAGGGCGTGGTGATCTCCTGGCTCTTGATCAAAGGTCGCGAACAGGGGTTGTCCGTTGCAGGCCAGCGCATGCAACTCATGCTTCGTCAAGTTGCACACGAGCAGATGTCCACCGGTCGCTGGCCACTTGCCAGGCTGAAGGGGTTCATGCCGTCAGAGGACAGGCCCGGTCCGCCACCTTTGACGTGACACCCGCATCGGCATGGGCTCCATGCCGCGAAAGCATTTCCGCCGCTATCGCCCGGTTGCTAACCTCTCCTCAAGTCACATTACTACTAGAGGAGACAGTCGTATGAACAGGCGAAACATGATCGCCGGATCGATCGCGTCGATGCTGGGAACCCAACTGCACGCGCAGGGTAGCAACGACTATCCACACCGCCCGGTAACGCTCATCTTTCCGTTCCCAGCCGGATCGCCGGGCGATGCGGAAGTGCGAGAAATTGGCAGCTCGATGCAAAAGGCCACGGGTCAGCCGCTCGTCATTGACTATCGCCCCGGCGCAAGCGGCACCATCGGCACGCAACTCGCCCAGCGTGCCGCACCGGACGGTTACACGCTGCTGTACGGCTCCACGACCTCGATCGTGACAGGACCCGCCGTCACCATGAAGTCCCCCTACAGCGGCACAACCGACTTCGAGCCAGTCACAGGCATTGGGCGGATGGACGGGGTGCTGATCGTGCCGGCCGATTCCAAGTACCGCACCGCCCAGGAGCTTGCCGAGGCGCTCAAGGCCAATCCGGGCAAGTTGAATTACGGCACGATCGGTCCTGGCTCGATGTCGCACCTGATTGGCGAACTCTACCTGCGGACCGTTGGCGCGACAGCGACGCCTGTCGCGTACAAGGGAACGCCGCAGGCCGTGCAGGCGCTGGTCGCCGGAGAGATCGACTTCCTCGCCGACAGTGTGGCGTCATCCGGCGGCCTCATCAAGGCCGGAAAGGTCCGCCCGCTCGCAGTGGCATCCAACGAACGCCTGTCCCAATTGCCTGATGTCCCGACATTGACCGAGACTGGCCTCAAGTTGGTACTCGGAGTGTGGCTCGGGTTGTTTGCGCCGAAAGGGACGCCTCGTCCGGTGCTGGATCAGTGGGCGCTGTACGCGAGCGACTATCTCCGCGGCGCGGACGTGCGTTCGAAGTTGCTTGCGAGGGGCATAGAACCGACCCCGAGCACGCCGCAGGAATTTGCGCGCCAGGTCGCAGCGGACGAGGCGCAGTGGCGGCCGCTTATCAAGTCGTTGAACGTCCAGATTTGAAAGTCGCGACATGACAAGCCAAAGGACAACGCAATGAAACCAATGAACGAGTCTGAAGTTGCCGCGATCGCTGACGCCGTCGTTGTGGACTGGGACGTCCCCATCACCATGGATGACGGAACGATTCTGCGTGCCGACGTGTTTCGTCCGGTGGAGAAGGGGCGCTACCCCGTGATCCTCAGCTATGGCCCTTACGGCAAGGGATTGGCCTTTCAGGACGGCTATCCGGCTGCTTGGGAAGGCATGATCCGCAGCCATCCCGATGTGGCAGAGGGATCCAGCGGTCGCTACCAGAACTGGGAAACGGTGGATCCTGAGAAATGGGTGTGCGATGGCTATGTGTGCATCCGCGTCGACAGCCGCGGCGCCGGCCGCTCGCCCGGACTGCTGGATCCCTGGTCGGAGCGAGAGATCAGCGACATCTGCGAGGCGATTGCCTGGGCCGCAGCACAGCCGTGGAGCAACGGCAAAGTCGGCATGAACGGGATTTCCTACTACGGCATAAACCAGTGGTTTACTGCATCGCGCCGTCCTCCGGCGCTGTCGGCGATCTGTGTCTGGGAAGGCGCCGCCGACCTCTATCGGGACGCCGTGCGCCACGGTGGCATCCCTTGCACGTCGTTGTGGAAGGCCTGGTTCGAACCCCAAGTCGTGACCGTCCAGCACGGCGCTGGTGACCGCGGTCCGCGCAGTCGCGTGACGGGTGAGCTGGTTGCAGGCCCCGAGACCCTGGGTGACGAGGCTCTCCGGTCCAACCGGGTGGACCTTGAACAAGAGCTGACGAGCCGGCCCCTCCCGGACCCGTATTTCGAGGCTCGGGCGGCACGATGGGACGCCATCGACGTGCCGCTTCTCTCGGCGGGCAATTGGGGAGGGCTCGGCCTGCATCTGCGGGGCAACACCGAAGGGTTCATGGAAGCGAGTTCCAAGCAGAAGTGGCTCGAGATGCATGGCGGCGATCACTGGTCTTCGTTCTACATCGCCAGTTCGGTCGCCCTGCAGAAAAGGTTCTTCGATCACTTCCTGAAGGGCGCGAACAACGGCTGGGACGCCGAACCTCCGGTGAACCTGCAGATCCGGCACGTGGACAGGTTCGTTGCGCGCAAGGAGCAGGCATGGCCCATTCCGGACACGCGCTGGACCCACTACTACCTGGAGCCAGGGCATGCGGGCCTCGACAGTTCCGTCCCGGTGGACAACGCATCCGTCACCTACGAGGCCCTCGGGCCGGGCCTGGTGTTCATGCTGCCGCCCTCGACCAGCGAACTCGAGGTGACGGGGCCCTTGGCAGCCCGTCTCTACGTTTCCTCCGAGACCACCGACGCGGATCTCTTTCTTACCGTTCGCCTATTCACGCCCGACATGAAGGAAGTCACCTTCCAAGGCGCCAACGACCCGAACACGCCGATCGCGCAAGGGTGGCTGCGTGCGTCGCACCGGAAGCTGGACGCAGGGCGCTCGAAGCCCTGGCGGCCCTGGCATGCGCACGACGAGATCATCCCGCTCGTGCCCGGCGAGGTCTATCCAGTCGACGTGGAGATCTGGCCGACGAGCATCGTGGTGCCGCCTGGCTACCGACTGGCCCTGAGCATCCGTGGCAAGGACTTCGAATACGCCGGCCCACCCGTGATGGCGTTGCACCCCACACACGAGATGCGAGGCTGTGGGGCGTTCGTTCATGACGACGAGCGGGACCGTCCGCGGTCGGTGTTCGGTGGGCGGGTCACGATCCATACCGGTCCGGCGCATCCGTCTTCCATCCTTCTTCCCGTGATCCCGCCTCGAGCGTGATTCATCCCTCCAGGAGACCATTTTCGTGAAGCAACACCGAGTGATCATCAGCTGCGCCGTGACCGGCAGTGTCCATACGCCCTCGATGACGCCCCACCTGCCGATCACCCCCCAGGAGATTGCGGACGCAGCCGTGGGTGCGGCCGAGGCTGGCGCCGCCATCATCCACTTGCACGCGCGAGACCCCGTCACCGGGCGCCCGGACCAGTCGCCGGACGCATTCGGCAAGTTCTTGCCGAAGATCAAGGAGCGATGCGATGCGGTGATCAACATCACCACGGGCGGTGCGCCCGGCATGACGGTAAGCGAGCGCATTCAACCTGTGATCGAGTTCAAGCCGGAAGTCGCCTCGCTCAACATGGGATCGATGAACTTCGGCATGTACCCCATGCTGGAGCGCTTCAGCAATTTCAGGTTCGATTGGGAGGCTCCGTTCCTGGAGAGCACCCGCGACCTCGTGTTCAGGAACACTTTCAAAGACATCGAACACGTCTTGCGGGTCGGGTACGAGACGGGCACCCGCTTCGAGTTCGAGTGCTACGACACCGCGCACCTCTACAACCTGCGGCATTTTCTGGACCGCGGAATGTTGAAGGCTCCTCTCTTCATCCAGTCTGTCCTCGGCATCCTTGGAGGAGCGGGGACGCATCCGGAGGATGTGGTGCACATGAAGCGGACGGCCGACCGGCTGTTCGGGGACCAGTACCACTGGTCAGTGATCGGGGCAGGCGCCGCGCAGCTGCGAGTGGCGACGCAGGCGGCAACGATGGGCGGAAACGTGCGCGTCGGCCTGGAAGACTCCATTTGGCTCCGCCCCGGCAAGCTGGCTGAGTCGAATGCGGACCAGGTCCGGGCCGTGCGAAAGCTGATTGAAGGATTGGGGCTGGAGATCGCGTCTGCCGAGGAGGCGCGCGAGCGCCTGCAGCTAAAGGGCGCCACAGGCGTCAACTTCTGAAGGAACGAACGTGTCGAAAGTGCTTGTTGTGACCGGCGCTAGCCGGGGTATTGGTGCCGCGATTGCGCTCCTTGGTGCGAAGGAGGGTTACGGGGTCGCAGTGAACTACCGGAGTGATCGCGATGCCGCGGAAGCGCTCGTGCGAGATATCGCTCGTCAAGGAGGCAGGGCCGTGGCCATCTGCGCTGATGTGTCGACCAGCGCGGGAGCCGCGAAGCTCTTCACCGAAGTTGACGAGGAATTGGGCCCTGTCTCCGCGCTGGTGAACAACGCCGGCATCTCCGGTAGCCGGTGCCCGATCACCGAGATCGACGAGGACAGGTTGCGGCGGATCTTCGAGACGAATGTGTTTTCCGCGTTTTACTGTTCCCGCGAAGCTGTCAGGCGCATGAGCCGCACCAGCGGCGGCGAAGGCGGCTCGATCGTGAACGTCTCGTCGGCCGCGGCACGCCATGGCGGCATGCCCGGGCTTGTGCACTATGCGTCCACGAAAGCCGCGTTGGACGGCATGACCATCGCGCTCGCCAAGGAGCTCGGGCCACTCGGCGTTCGGGTGAACAGCCTTCGACCCGGTGTCATCGTCACCGAAATGCACAATGAGTTCGGAGGCGCAAAGCTCATCGAAAGCATTGCGCCGACGATCCCGATGCGGCGTCCGGGCACTGCGGCCGAAGTCGCTGAGGCTGTGCTCTGGCTAACGTCGGAACGCTCGTCGTACGTACATGGTGCTGTCATCGACATTTCGGGCGGAAGATAAGATGCTCTTCGAGATGCGGACCTACCAGTTGCCGCCCTCACGCCTGAAGGACTACCTCGCCATCTACGCAGAAAAAGGCAAGTCGCTTCAGTGTGACGTGCTCGGGCACTTGGCCGGCTGCTACACGACGGAAGTCGGGGACCTGAACCAAGTGATCTTCATTTGGGGATTCAGTTCGTTCGAGGACCGGATGCGTCGGCGCGCCGCGCTCGCCAACCTCCCTGCGTGGCAAGCGTATGTCGCGGAGGTCGCTCCTCTATTCATCCGGCAGGAGAGCAGACTTCTGATGCCGGCTCCTTTCATCGAGGCCTAGCCGATGCAGGACGCGATGCGGCGCCCGCTCGTCGCCGCGCTGGTGTGCGGCAGCCCCCGCCGCAACCACGACTTCGATTTCGCGCGGCTGCGGCTCGCTGCTGCTCCACACGCGCTGGGGCGGCGAAGCGTTCGGCGGCATCCAGTTCGAGGAAGCCGATCGCCCGATGCTCTATCGCCGCCCGGCCGGCGACGGCGGCGTGCTCTATCTCGCGCTCGGCCACGCCAATCGGCCCTATGACAAGCCCTTCCCGCACGTGCCCGATCAGCCCGACTATCGCGGTCCCTGACGGGTTTCAAAGTTCCGCCGGCGCAGGTGCAGTGAGCTCCCAACGGCCGCTTCTGGGCTCCATTGCCGGCTGCTGTAAGCCCGGTTTGGGCCCGAACCGGCTGTACGGTTTTCTCTGAAGCGACCGTTCGCTACGATGCCGTGATGACACACTTGACCACTTGACCGCCACAGAAATGGGCAATCGGCGACATGTGTGTGCTTTGCGGTCGCGCTGCAAGATGGCAAATGGATTCGACTTGATCACGTTGCTCATGCAACGTTCGATCTCAGTCCGGCGGCCTGCGACGCCACTTCGAGACGCTACAGCCGAAGCGGCTCCCGAACCATCGGGAGAACGCGCTTGAGGACGAGAAACCCAGCAGCGTCGCGACTTCGGACAGTGGGCGATCGCTGCTTTCCACATAGCGCGTTACCAGTTCCGAGCGCACCGCATCGAGGATCGACGAATAGCTTTCGCCGGATTGCGCGAGGTGGCGTTGCACGGTCCTCGCCTCGACCCCCAGGTGCTGCGCCACCCGTTCCACCGAGCACGCGCCCGATGGAAGCAGCGCCAGGACCAGCTTCCTGACCTGGTCGGACATCTTGGCATTGGACTGCGCCAGCATCGCGTCAAGGTATTGGCGCGTCTGATGCGCCATGACCGGGTCATAGGACGGGATCGCGGCGTCGAGGTCCGAGGCCAGGCACACGATGCCGTCGAAGTCCTGGTTGAATGCGATCGCCGAGCCGAAGACCCGCGTGTGGACGGCGAGGCTGGCCGGCGCATGGTGCGTGAAGCAGATCCGGCCTGGCCTCCACTCCGCGCCGACAATGATCCTCAGCATCCGGTGCAGGACGCCGAGCATGAGTTGCGTCGCCTGGCGCACCGATCCGGGAAAGCCACCCAGCATGTCTTCGCGAATGATGGCCAGGCCTTGCGTTTCCTCGACCCTCAGGAATACCGCCTCGTTCTGCAGCCGAAGGTAGTGCGCGATCGATGCGAGCGTCTTGCGCAGCGTCGGCTCTTCGCGCGCCACGAAGCCAAGGGGTCCAAGGTTGGAGAGTTCGCGGGTCTCGGCCATGCGAAGCCCGAAATCATCGATGCCCGCCGCCTGCGCCGACGCTTCCAGCAGGCGCCCCACCGCCTCGGCCGGAATCTTGATGTCCGGATCCAGCAGCACCGACCTGTTGATGCCCGCGGCACTCAACTGCCGGTAGGGGTCGAGTCCGACCGATCGCGCTACTTCGACGTAATTGGTCAGGCTCGCGCTGCGTAGCAAGTAGGCCATCCGAGTTCCTGCGGTGTCGCGATATGCAAAACCATTGTCGCGATTTGTCAAACCGAAATCCATGCGATCTCGATACTTCCCTGGCCCGAACCGCAACCATGCACCGAGCAAATTCATTTGAACCGACAACCCACCAGGACGACAAACCATGCATTTCCTAGACGACTCCCTGCTGCCTGAAAACCAGGAAAAACTCGTGATCCAGGTCGCGCCCTACGGCCCGCAATGGGCGCCCGGCGACTCGGACGATATTCCGGTCACGCTCGACCAGCAGGTCCAGAAGGCCGTCGATTGCTACAACGCCGGCGCCACTGTGCTCCACGTGCATGTGCGCGAAGAAGATGGCAAAGGCAGCAAGCGCCTGTCCAAGTTCAACGAGATGATTGCCCGGCTGCGCGAAGCGGTTCCGAAGATGGTCCTTCAGGTTGGCGGCTCGATCTCCTTCGCACCGGAGAGCGAGGGCCAGGCCGCGAAGTGGCTGAACGACGACACGCGCCACATGCTGGCCGAACTGAATCCACGGCCCGACCAGGTGACCGTCGCGATCAACACCAACCAGATGAACGTGATGGAGTTGATGACCGAAGCCGATGTGGCTGGCACCTCGCTCACCAACCCGGCACTGCAGGCGGCCTACCGCGACATGATCGTGCCGTCCAATCCGTCCTGGCATGTCGAACACATCCGGCGCCTGGTCGCCAACGGCATCCAGCCACATTTCATGCTGGGCAACCTCACGCAACTGGAAACGGTCGAACGCTTGATCCGGCGTGGCGCCTACACCGGCCCGCTGATCCTCAACTACGTGGCCATCGGCGGCGGCGCGGCAGGACTGAATCCAGCGGACATGATCGAGTTCGCCCGTCGCACGCCCGAAGGCGCCGTGCTAACGCTGGAAACCCTGAACCGCAACGTGGTGCCGATGAACACCCTGGCCATCGCGCTGGGCCTGCATGTGCGCGTCGGTATCGAGGACACGCTCTTCGGACCCGACGGCGAACGCGCGACCTCGGTGCAGCAGATCGAGAAGATGGTGCGCATTGCCCGCGAACTCAACCGGGACATCGCGACGGGCGAAGACGTGCACCGCATCTACCAGATCGGCACTCAGTGGGCATCCATCGACGAGACCCTCGAGCGTCTGGGCATGCCGCCGAACCGGACGCCGGCGGCGGCGCAGCGCAGCGTTTCGCTGCGCAAGGTCGCCTGAGTCAGCACGCAGGGATCGCCGCGGCAGCGTATCGCGGCGTCCCTGCGGCAGTCGGAATCCCCCAAGGAGACACATGATGTTCTGGAAGAAAAGTCCCAACGCGGTCCTTGCATCGCTGCTGGTCATTCACGTGCTCGCCCACATCGACCGCAACATGCTGTTGGGCTTTTCGCCGCAGGTCATCAAGGATCTGGCGCTCAGCAATGCGCAGTACGGATTCCTGGTCGGCTCTGTCTGGGTGCTCAGCTTCGGTTTCATGGCCATGTTCATGGGCACGCTGGCGGATCGTTTCAGCCGAACGAGGGTCATCGCGGCCGGCGTGCTGATCTGGAGCGCCTGCACCTGGGCATCCGGGCATGCCCAGAGCTTTGAGCAAATGGCTGTTGCGCGCTTCTTCGTCGCGAGCGGCGAAGCAGCCCTTGTCCCGGCTGCGGTGGCCTTGCTGGCCGAACTGTTCTCCGAGAAGCGGCGGGGCACGGCGATGGGCGTCTTCTTCGTGGGCATCCCGCTGGGCATCGGACTGAGCTTCCTGTTGGCCGGCACGGTGGGGGCGAGCCTCGGGTGGCGTTCGACCTTCACGGTGCTCGGCATCGTCGGGGCGGCGATCGCCCTTCCGTTGGCCTTCCTGCGCGAGGAGCGCGGACAAGGGCGCGAAAAGAATTCCGGTCCGCAGCGGGGCCAGCCCTTTGTTGCCCAGGTGCGCGCAGTGCTTGGGGTGGTCGGGCACAACCGTGCCCTGCAATTCGCCATCGTCGGCTTCGTGCTGGTGCACATGGTGTTCGCGGGTTTCTCATTCGCCCAACTGTGGATGGTGCGCGAGCGCGGCTTCGATGCGGCCGGTATCGCGAAGTCCATCGGCGCGTTGCAGATCGTGTTCGGCGTGCTCGGCGCGGTGGTCGGCGGCGTGATGAGCGACCGCTTCGCCAAGCGCCTTCCGGGCGGCCATGCAAGCTTCATGGTGCTGGTGATCATGCCGTGCGCGCCGTTGATGATCGCCTACCGCTTCGCGCCGCCCGGTTCGGCGCTGTTTTATGCAGGCATGTGCGCAGGCTTCTTCCTGCCGCTGGCGCTCTATGGGCCGGCCAACACCATGATTCAGGGCTTGGTGCCGGCACAGATGCGCTCGACCATCGCGGGCGTCACGATGCTGCTGATCAATGTGTTTGCCCTCGCGATCGGCACCGTGGCGGTCGGTTTGGTGAGCGACCGGCTGGTTGAGGCCGGCAGCCCCCACGCATTGACCACGGTGCTGCTCGCGACCGACATCCTGACCATCAGCGCCGGGCTGTTGTTCTGGCTCGCCGCACGCCAGGTGCGCCTGGGCCGAGCGCAACTCGACCGGTCGGCACGCCCGACGCTGGCGCACTGAATGCGCCGCCCCGTTCGACGATCTGACAATTCGACACCATGAAGGAAATGATGAAATGAACAACGAGACAAACCGCAGCAGCACCACGCCGATCTGCGACCAATTGCGCGCGACCGGGAACTGGAATCCGGCCTGGGATGCCTTCGCGGAACTCGACCCGGCATGGGCCGAGAAATTCATGGCGATGGGCATGCATCCGATCATGTCGGGCGTGCTCGAGCCGAAGGTGCTGGAATTCATCGCCATTGCGGTCGATGCGTCGTGCACCCATATGTACGCGCCGGGCACGCGCCGTCACATCCGCAAGGCGCTCGAACTGGGCGCCACCATGCAAGAGGTCAATGCCGTGCTGCAGGCGGTGAGCGTGCTCGGCATCCATAGCAGCAGCCTGGGGGCACCGATCCTGCTGGAAGAACTGGCGGCCATCGAACAGGCCAGGACAGCCATCGCCCAGGCGGCCGGCTGAACGCACAAGGCCAAGGTACCTCTCACGATGCAAAGACAAAGCCAGCATCTCGTTGGGCGTGTCGCCCTCGTCACCGGTGCCGGTCGCGGGCTGGGCGGCGCCATCGCCATCGACCTCGCCAAGGCTGGCGCGCGGGTGGCGATCTGCGACATCGACATTCCGGCACTGGAGCAGACACGGCGGGCGGTCGAAGCGGCCGGCGCACAGTGCCTGGCGCTGCGTTGCGACGTGTCGTCCAGCGGCGAAGTCGCCCAGTTGTTCAGCAGCATCGTCGAGTGCTTCGGCACGCTGCACATCCTGGTCAACAATGCCGCACTGGTGCCGAGCGGGCCCGCCGACGCCGAGCGCCGCAACAAGCACTACGCCCACATCACTACGCCGGTGCCGCGTCAGTCGCTCGGCTTCACCAGCGCCATGAGCGACGAAGAATGGCATCGCTACTGGGACGTCAATGTGCACGGCGTGTTCTATTGCACCCGCGAAGCGCTCAAACTGATGGAGCCGCAGCGCGATGGAAAGATCGTCAACATCGCGTCGATTGCCGGCATCTCGGCGATGAGCGCGCACAGCCCGCACTACAGCGCCACCAAGGGCGCGGTCATCGCCTTCACCAAGTCGGTCGCCGCCGAGGTGGCGGGCGCCAATGTCTTCGTCAACGCGATGGCGCCGGGCGGCGTGGCGACTCCCGAGCTTACGAAATACTTTCAGGCCGCCGGTGAGGAAAAGCGCAACCAGTTCTGGCAGGTCGTGCCGGCCGGGCGCCTGGGCACGATGGCGGAGTACGCGTCGATGGTGACCTATCTGGCGGGCGATCACTACCTCGTGGGCCAGGTGATCAGCCCGAATGGCGGCGCGGTGATCTGAGCGCGACCCCGTGGCGCATCACGATCTTCCCGCGAACCCCTGCGTGAATATCTGCAGGATGGACCTGAACGCCCGGTATTGCCAGGGGTGCATGAGAACGCTCACCGAGATCGCCCACTGGGACCGGATGAGCGTGTCGCAGCGCATCGATCTCGCAACACAACTCCAACGCCGCCGCGGCACCCAGCCGGCGCAACGGCATGACTCCAACAACCCAACATCTTGAAAGTGGAACGAGCAATGAACGGCTTGATGATGCAAAGGCAGTTGCTGATCTCCTCACTCATCGTGCACGCCGATCGGCATCACGGCGATACGGAGATCGTGTCGCGCCGGGTCGAGGGTGACATCCATCGCTACACCTACCGGGACTGTCACCGCCGCGAGCGCCAGATGGCCAATGTCCTCACCAGTCTGGGTGTGAAAGCGTCCGAGCGCGTCGGCACGCTGGCATGGAACGGCTATCGCCACATGGAGCTGTATTACGGGATCTCCGGCATGGGTGCAGTGATGCACACCATCAATCCGCGCCTGCCCGAAGACCAGGTCGTCTATATCGCCGATCACGCGGAAGACCAGTACATCTTCTTCGACCTGAGCTTCCTGCCTCTGGTCAAGGCCATTGTCAGGCGCTGCAAGACGGTCAAGGCCTTGTCGCCATGACCGACTGCGCGCACATGCCGCAGGATAGTGGCATTGCGAACCTGCTGTGCCACGAAGACTTGATCGAACAGAGTTCGACCGCCTATGCGTGGCCGACCTTCGACGAAGACACCGCGAGCACGCTGTGCTACACGTCAGGCACGACCGGCAACCCGAAGGGCGTCCTGTACACCCATCGCTCGTCGTTGCTGCACACCTTTGCCGCTGCCCTGCCCGATGCGCTGAACTGCTCGGCGCGAGACGTGATCCTGCCCGTGGTGCCGATGTTCCATGTCAATGCATGGGGCATCCCGTACATCGCGTGCATGGTGGGCGCCAAGCTGGTGTTCCCGGGCCCCGGGCTGGACGGCAAGTCGCTGCACGACCTGTTCGAAGCCGAACGGGTGACGCTCTCCGCCGGGGTCCCGACGGTATGGCAAGGCTTGCTGACGCATCTCGAACAGAACGGCCTGGAATTCTCGACCATGAAGCGCACCATCATCGGCGGCGCGGCCTGCCCGCCCGCGATGCTGCGCAAGTTCCAGGACGTCTATGGCGTGGCCGTCTTGCACGCCTGGGGAATGACCGAACTGAGCCCGCTCGGGACTGTCGGCGCCTTGAAATCCAGGCACCTGGCGATGTCCCCGCAGGACCGGCACGCCGTGCAAGCCAAGCAGGGCCGCGCGGTGTTCGGTGTCGACATGAAGATCGTCGACTTGCAGGGCTGCGCGTTGCCTTGGGACGGAGCGACCGCCGGCGACCTGCTCGTACGCGGCCCCTGGGTGGTGCGCAACTACTTCAGGAACGAAGAAGGCAATCCTCTGCAGATCGATGCCGAGGCCAATGGCTGGTTCCCGACCGGCGATGTCGCGACGATCGATGCGGACGGATTCATGCAGATCACCGATCGGAGCAAGGACGTGATCAAATCGGGGGGCGAGTGGATAGGCTCGATCGACCTGGAGAATATCGCGCTGGCCCATCCGGCGGTCGCTCAGGCGGCGTGCATCGCGGCGAAGCATCCCAAGTGGGACGAGCGCCCCCTGCTGATCGTCGTGCGCAAGCCGGGTGGCGAACTCACGCGCGAGGAGCTTCTCGCTTTCTATGACGGCAGGATCGCCAAGTGGTGGACGCCGGATGACGTGGTCTTCGTGGACAGCATTCCGCTCGGGCCGACCGGCAAGGTGCAGAAGAACAAGCTTCGGGACGTTTTCCAGGACCACCTTCTGGCTGCGGCCTGACCCCACCATGATCTCGACTCTCGCGGCGTTGCCGACGCGCGGCCGCACGCTCTTCCCTGGCGTACTCGCCAGCCTGGTAGTGGCAGCCGCCGCGACATTCCTCTCGCAGCACTATGGCGCGCCCGTCATGTTGTTCGCCCTGATCCTGGGCATGGCGATGAACTTCCTGTCGAGCGACGGTGCCTGCGGAGCCGGCATCGGGTTCACCGCGCGCGAGGTGCTGCGGTGCGGCGTCGCGCTGCTCGGGCTTCGCATCACCATTGGCCAGGTCGCGGCCCTGGGCTGGCATCCGGTGCTGCTGGTGGTGGTCTCCGTGGTGGTGACGATCTCCGTGTCGATGGTCGTCGCGAAGTTGATGGGCTTCCAGAGCCTGTTCGGGCTGCTCACCGGCGGCGCCACGGCCATCTGCGGCGCATCGGCTGCGCTCGCGCTGGCAGCGGCACTGCCCGCGCATCCGGGGAAGGAGCGTGCCACGCTGTTCACGGTGGTCGGCGTGTCGGCGCTGTCGACGCTGGCGATGATCGTCTACCCCATGCTGGCCCACCTCCTTGAGCTCGACCCGCGTGCGGCGGGTGTTTTCCTCGGCGGCACCATCCACGACGTAGCGCAGGTGGTCGGCGCGGGCTACAGCATGTCGCGCGAAACCGGCGACGTGGCGACTCTTGTCAAGCTCATGCGCGTGGCGATGCTGCTGCCGGTGATCGTGTTTGCGGTGATGTGCACCCGCGCTCGCGGCAAGGGAGCCGGCGGCCCCCGGCCACCGTTGTTGCCCTGGTTTGCCGTGGCCTTCGCGGCACTGGTCGCGATCAACAGCACCGGCTGGATTCCGGCAAGCCTGACCAAGCTGGGCAGCGATCTTTCGCAATGGTGCCTGGTGACGGCGATCGCGGCGATCGGCATGAAGACGCAACTGCGCGACCTGGCCACCGTCGGGCTGAAGCCGGTGGCCTTGATGGTCGGCGAGACTGTGTTTCTCATCGCGCTCGTGCTCGCGATGTTGCGCTGGGCGTCTTGACGCGATCGACGGCTCGATCGCGTCAGATCAACAATGGTTTCCCTCAAATGCAATCAATGCTCGGCTTGGCGGCGGCTCATGTCGTCAGCACGGAAGATCGAGGCATGCCGTCGAACGGGGCAGCCCTTTCATTCGCATTCTTGCGGGCCACGACACCTTGCGGCCCGGCCTAGAAATGAATTTCGCGGGGCGACCACGTACGTGCAGTTAAGTGGCGGCCGGGATGTGTTTTTTGTTGTTGTCGTGTCAAGAATAGAGCCTGCTCGACGGCTGATGGGCCGCATGGTGTATGTGATCCCGCGCGAGCGCTCGACCCGAAGGAAGGAATGACATCCAAATTCATTCTGGCGCTATGCGCCGCGACGCTCGCGGTGGGTTGCGTGAGCAAGCAGTCTTACAACACCGAAGTGAAGACGGCCGACACCTATGCGGCGCTCAACACCAAGCTCTCGAGCGAACTGAGCAGCGACCAGGCACAGATCACACAGTTGCAGAACCAGCTCAAGGTGACGATGGTGAACGACATCCTGTTCCCCGAAGGAGGCTGGACTCTCCACGCGACGGGCGAAGAGACTCTGGGCAAGATCGCGCCGACTCTGTCGAACCTGCCGGGCCAGCAGGTCATCGTGCAGGGTTTCACCGACAACGTGCCGATCGGCGGTACGCTGAAGGTGCGCTTCCCCTCCAATCTGGAACTGTCGTCGGCGCGCGCGGACAACGTGGTGCGCTATCTCACCTCCAAGGGCGTGCCGCCCGCCACGATCTCGGCCCAGGGCTTCGGAGAAGCTCGCCCGGTGGCGAGCAACGACACGGCGCAGGGCAAGGCGAAGAATCGCCGCGTCGAGATCGTGATCTCGGCAGCCAGTCGGCCGTAGCAAATCGGCGGCTTGCTGCCTGGCGCTGCCTCAAGCTTTGATCAAGGGCCGCCTTAGGGGCGGTCCAACACAGGAGTCAGCAAATGAATCGATTTCGATGCGTAGCAGGCCAACTCGTTCTCGCGACCGCAGTGGCGTTGGCTACAGCGGTGTCGTTCGCCCAGCAGGCCAGCGCTCCTAAATCTCCCAAGTCCGCAGCCAATGCACAAGCGGCTTCCCAATTGGAACCCAAGGCGATGGAATTGCTGCGCGCGATGGGCGTGAGTTTGGCGGCTGCGAAGTCGATGGCCTTCACGGCCGTCGTCACCTACGAGAGTCCAAGCAGCGTCGGGCCCGCATTGGCGATCTCTACGTCCTCCGAGGTGCTTGTGCAGCGGCCCGACAAGCTGCGCGTCATCACCCTCGGCGACGGCCCCGCCGCGGAGTACTACTACGACGGCAAGACTCTGACCGCCTTCGCGCCGGCCGAGAACCTGGTCGCCGTCGCGCCCGCACCCCCCACCATCGACGCCATGCTGAAGTCCGCCTTCGACAGCGCCGCAATTTACTTTCCATTTGCCGATGTGGTCGGCGCGGATCCCTTCAAGAACATCACTCAGGACCTTACGACAGCTTTCTACGTCGGCCAATCGAAGGTGATCGGCGGCACGACCACCGACATCGTGGCCGTCGCAAACGACAGCATGTTCATGCAGATCTGGATCGGCGCCGACGATAAGCTGCCACGCAGGATGCGCGCGGTGTTCCGTGGCGACCCGCTGGGCCTGCGCCATGACCTGGAGCTATCCAACTGGAAGCTGGACCCGGTGGTCGCTTCCGAGGCCTTCGCCTCGCTCAACGCGGCCAATGCCCGGCGCATCGAGTTCGCCGCTCCGAAGGCACCCGCACAAGCCAAGGCCTCGCGTGCCAATACCGCCAAGGCCGCCGTGGCGCAATAAGGAGTGCTCGCCATGAAGATCACAAAAACCCTGCTCCCGCTCCTCGCCTTCGCCGTGATGGCCGCGGGATTCCACGCGCCGGCGGCCGCGTGGGCCAGCGCCAACCGTTTCGGCGGCCACTCCGAAGGCGGCTTTGGCGGCGCGACCCACGAAAACGCCTTTGGCGGCAGCACCACGCACAGCTGGGCCGGGGCAACCAGTCATACCAACCGGTATGGCGGTACCACCACCGGCGCCTACGGCGCGGGCGCGGTGCACACCACGGCCGGCGGCGTCAGCGCCTACCGGCCTCCCGCCTATGGCGAAGCAGGCTATGCGCCCTATCACCCGCCGGTGGCCGTGCCCTATTACCACGCCGGTTGCTACAACTGCGCGGGCGCGGTAGCCACGGGCGCCGTCGTCGGTGTGGCTGCGGGCGCAGCGATCGCCACCGCGGCGGCACGACCCGTCGTGCCTGCGGCGTACCCGATCGGTGTCAGCTACGCGACGCTGCCGGCCGGGGCGGTGATCGCCGACCGAAACGGCGTCAGCTACTACCAGGTCGGGACCACCTGGTTCAGGCCGGCCTATGGCGCCAACGGCGTGTACTACAGCGTGGTGCCCGCGCCTTGAGCACGAGTGCCCTGCCCTTGAATGACCAGCAATGAAAAACAATCGAATGGCGCTGGTCGCCGCGCTGGCCTGTGCAGCCTCTGCATCCACGTTCGCTCAGACGAGCAACGAGGAGCTCGCCAAGGCGGCGCAGAACCCTCTCGCCAGCCTGATCAGCGTGCCGTTCCAACTCAACACCAACTTCGATACCGGCCCGCAGGAGAAGACGCAGAACGTGCTGAACATCCAGCCCGTGGTGCCCTTCAGCCTCAACTCGGACTGGAACCTCATCACGCGACCATCGCGCCGCTAATCTGGCAGCCGCCCTTTGCGCCCGGAGAAGGATCAACTTTTGGCCTCGGGGATATCCAGACAACGCCTTCTTCTCGCCGAAGAATTCCGGCGAATGGATCTAGGGCGTCGGAGCGGTGCGCCCCGAGGTGGGCGATGCGTCTTCAGGCGCAGCTCTTGTTCCCGAAATAGCGAGATCGTCATGCCGCCGAGAAGACAGTATGAGTCTCGGGCTCTTCCGGGCCCGATATGTTGGTCGTTTTATCACTTGAGAGGAGATGTTCCATGAAGTCGAAATCACTCGCCTTGTCGTTGAGCACAGGGGTTGCCATCGTGACGGCCTTGACCATGACATCTTTCACTGCGCAGGCCGCAGGGAAGATGTCGGTCAAGGAAGCCCAGCAGATCGCCCAGGATTCCTACATTTACGGCTATTCGCTGCTCACGACCGATGTCACGCGCATCCAGATGAGCAATGTGCCCAAGGCTGAGGGCCTGACCTCTCCGCTTGGGCAGTTCACCAACGTCCCACGCTACCCACCGGCCGACTACCGTGCCGTCTCGGCACCGAACGCCGACACCTTGTATTCAATCGCCTGGGTCGACGTCTCCCAGCCGGTGGTGTTCAGCCATCCCGACATGGGCAAGCGCTTCTACTTGTTCGAGATGACCGACCTGTGGATGAAGGACTTCGACACCCCCGGCACGCGCAATGCGGGCGAGAAGGCAGCCAACTATCTGCTGACCGGCCCTGGCTGGCACGGCACAGTGCCAGCCGGCATGAAGCAGATCAAGTCCGAGACCCGCTACATGGTGATCCTCGGGCGCACCTATGCCGATGGCAGCGATGCCGACTACAAGACGGTCAACGAGCTGCAGGCGCAGTACAAGCTGACGCCGCTTTCGGCGTGGGGCAAGACCTTCACATACCAAGCCCCTGCAGTGGACACCACCGCGGGCTACGACA
This sequence comes from Variovorax sp. 01N429, assembly GCF_056399425.1. NCBI lineage: Bacteria > Pseudomonadati > Pseudomonadota > Betaproteobacteria > Burkholderiales > Comamonadaceae > Variovorax > Variovorax sp. 01N429. Next base: position 140,904 of record NZ_JBFTRG010000013.1, read on the forward strand.
TGAAGGCCAAGCCGCAGGAAGTCATCAATGCGATGGACACTTCGGCCTACTTCAACAGGATGGCTACCCTGATGTGCAAGGACGCACCGCCGGCTGCGCAAGACAAGGCGATCCTGGCGCGGATGGCCAAGCTGGGGATCGAGCCCTGCAAGCCCTTCGAGACGAGCAAGCTCGACCCTGAGGTGCAGTCAGCGATCAAGGACACCGGCAAGCAAGGCTTCGCGCGGATCGAGGCGAACCAGGATAAGCTGGGGCACAAGGCCAATGGCTGGACCATCACGACCGGGCTGGGTGTCTACGGCACCGACTACCTGAAGCGCGCCATCGTGGCCGCCTTTGGCTGGCCGGCGAACCTGCAGGAAGACGCCGTTTACCCCTACACTTTCGTTGACGGCGACGGCAACAAGCTGACGGGTGACAACAAGTACACGATCACCTTCCCGAAGGGCCAAACTCCGCCGGTGAACGGCTTCTGGTCGATCACGATGTACATGATCGATGGCGGTTGGTGGTTCGTGCCGAATCCGCTGAACAAGTTCACGGCCAGCATGCGGGACAAGCCCACCTTCAACCCGGACGGCTCGCTGACTCTCTACTTCCAAACCCAGTCTCCCGGCAAAGACAAGGAAGCCAACTGGCTACCCACGCCGAAGGGTGAGTTCATTCCGATGCTGCGGATGTACTGGCCAAAATCCGGAGCACCCTCCGTCCTCAACAAGACATGGGTGCCACCGGTGGTCCAGAAGGTCAGCTAGAAGAGCGCGCATTGCGCTTCACCGAGGGCCGGTGCGCTATCTCATCTCCAAGGGCCTGCCGCCTGCGCGGTGTCCGCACAAGACTTTGGGAATGGATGTGCGAACACGGCGGCAGAAGCCTGGATGAACAGCTCCTTCACCAGCTGGAGCTACTCGCAGGACGCCTTCAACAAGTGGTCGTCCGCCCTTGCGCAGCGGTTCGCGGAGAAACGGTTCTCGTGCTGGCACGACCAGCGCATTTCAGCGGGTTAGTTCAATCCGCATATCGGAGCCTTCAATGATCAATCGTCACATTCTTGCCGCAACTGCAGCGGCCGGCCTTCTGAGTTTCGCAGCTCAGAGTTCGATGGCCGTGGAGTGCGTGCGCGGTGTCTATCGCGCCGGCTGCGCGGGTCCCAACGGCGCCGCAGTCGTCAAGAAGCCAGTTCCGGCCGCGCAACCACATGTCACCTGCGCTGCCGGCGTCGCTCGGGCCGGTTGCGTCGGACCGAACGGCGCTGCTGTCGCTCGCAGGCGCTACTAGTCGCGTCGCGAATCCGCAGGTCCCGAGGTGTTGAAGCTCTGCGTTGTGCATGCAAGCGTGCAATCTCGGCGTGCCAATCTTTGCGGAAGAAATCGAGGCGCGCCACTTGAACTAGCCCATGGTCTCAGAAATATTGCCGGAGCTCTCAATGGCACACGAATCGGGATCCAAAAGTAGCCCTGCAGATTCGCGAAGGCAGATCGCCAAGCAGAAAGTCAAGCACGAACTCCAAGAATGGACGGCAATGTTCGTTTACCTTTGGGTCATGTTCGGTCTGTTCGCGCTACACCAGTCGATTCTCCTGGCACAGGAGCATCAGAATTTTCGCTTGCAAGGGTTCGCTCTCATCAACGCGTTGGTTCTCTCCAAGATCATGCTGCTCGCCGAGGGCCTGCGCTTCGCGCAAGGAGGACCGCAGTCGCGTCCAATCGCGACTATCGTCAAAAAGAGCCTTGCCTTCGCATTGCTGTTAATAGTTTTTCACGTCGTTGAAAGCATCATCGTCGGTGTCGCATCCGGCAAGACGGTGGCCGCGAGCTTCCCGGAACTGGCGGGCGGTCACCTCAAGGGCATCGTCTCGCTGGCGATCATCATGTCCGTGTCTCTGGTGCCGTTTTTTGCCTTTCGCGAGGTGAGCAGGGAGCTGGGGGAAGGACGCCTACTGCGGCTGCTCTTCGAGCGGAGTCAGCGATTGAGGAATTGAGTTGAGACCGTTTCAGGGTCGCGAACTCGCGCGAAGATCTGGTGGTCTCAACGCCGGGTTGAGGGCCGCTTCGATCAGGTACCGCGTGGATTCCATCGCGTAGGGACGCGGATAGGCAATGGCGGTGGGAGTGGGGCAGTGGGAGTGGTCTTGGCCTTCTTGGACGTAAACATCCTGCCGGTGGCGGGGGCGATCGGCTTGGCGCCCTTTGCATGGTGACGATGGGTGGGATGGTGGGACGTCTGCCCGGCCACCTTGCAGGTCGCTGGGCAGAGGCCGTCGGCGGCATCCTGCTGATCGGTCTCGGGGCAGTGATCCTCTAAGAGCATCTGGGAGCTGCTTGAACAGTTGTCCTGTGCACTGCCGTGGGCTGTTCCAGCCAGCAACGTGGTCATGCTCACAGGCTGCCGCGAGAAGCTCTTTAGCTTGTTGCGGCCGAATTGTTGATGCAACCAGACCGCCGGGGAGCAGTCGTTCGCGAAGGAATCCTTCTGGCTGCGGATTCAACCGGTCGATGCAACCCACTGATGACTGCCGTAGGCAGAAGGAGTGTTGCAGATGGCTTACCGGACGCGAACCTACTACACGGACAGCCAGAAGGCATTGATGTGGGAGCGATGGAGGCAGGGATGGACCCTGCATCAG
>NZ_JBFTRG010000014.1:0-141522 GCF_056399425.1 Variovorax sp. 01N429
CGCCAAACGCGCGGCTGCCGCCGCCGCTGCCGCTGCCGCTGCCGCTGCTGGCTCGGCTTCGGCGGCACCCGCACCCGCACCCGCGTCCGCACCCGCAGCGGCGCTCAGGTTGACGCCGGCACCCGGACCCGCGCCGGCAGCCTCGGACACGAGCGCCGGGCGGGGCGGCGGCAAATCTCAGTGAACCGGACCCCGTCGTAGCGCAACTCAGCGACGAACGACAGCCAGGACTGGAGACTCCCATGCGCCTTCTATTCAAGTTCAACCTGATCTTCCTGGTGGTCTTCGTGGCCGGCGTCTTGGGCACCGGGAAGATTTCGTATGACCTGCTGCAAAGCAATGCCAAGCAGGAAGTGCTGAACCAGTCGCGCCTGACCATGGAAAAGGCGCTGGCGATTCGCGCCTACACCAACGACCAGATCCGGCCGTTGCTCGAAACGCAGATGAAGTACACCTTCCTGCCCCAGACCGTGCCCGCGTATTCGGCCACCGAAGTGCTGGCGACGCTGTCCAAGAGCTTTGCCGACTACACCTACAAGGAAGCGACCCTGAATCCGACCAATCCGCGCGATCGTGCGGTGGACTGGGAAGCCGACATCGTGAATCGCTTTCGGAGCCAGGCAGACCAGAAGGAGTTCGTCGGCGAGCGCGAATCGGGCACCGGGCGGACGCTCTACATTGCACGCCCGATCCGCATCACGAACGCCGCCTGCCTGGCATGCCACAGCACGGTCGAAGCCGCGCCGCACACGGTGATCGACAAGTACGGCCCGGCCAACGGCTTCGGCTGGCAGATGAACGAGGTGATCGGCGCGCAGGTCGTCTCGGTGCCCATGTCGGTGCCGCTGGCGCGCGCCGAGCAGACCTTCAAGGTCTTCATGGCTTCACTCATCGGCATCTTCGTGGCCATTGGCATCGTGCTGAACCTGATGCTCTACCTGCTCGTGATCCGGCCCGTGGTGGCGCTCTCGAAGGTGGCGAACCGCGTCAGCCTGGGCGAGCCCGACGTGCCGGAGTTCGACACCCGTGGCCGCGACGAGATCGGGACGCTGGCGCATTCGTTCACCCGTATGCGACGCAGCCTCGACCAGGCCATCAAGATGATCGACACCTGAAGCACGCATCCCTATGTCGACGCCCACGCATGTCGGTCCGTACCCCATTCGCGGGGTGATCGGCTCGGGCGCGATGGGCATCGTCTACCTCGCGCACGATCCGGGGATCGACCGCGAGGTGGCCGTGAAGACGATCCACCGCCGCCTGCTCGATTCAAGCGACGACATGAGCGTCGCGGCGCGCTTCCGGGTCGAAGCCAAGGCGGCCGGACGGCTGACTCACCGCAACATCGTGTCGATCTACCAGTTCGGCGAAGACGAGGACTTCGCCTATATCGTCATGGAGTACGTTGCCGGACGCAACCTGCGCGACTACCTGCAGGCGCCGCGCAAGCTCGACGTGCCGCAAGTGCTGTGCGTGATGACGCAACTGCTCGACGGCCTGCACTATGCGCATGAGCGCGGCATCGTGCACCGGGACATCAAGCCGGCGAATCTGCTGATTGCCGACGATGGCCGCCTCAAGATCACCGATTTTGGAATCGCGCGGACCGAAACGTCGAACCTGACCCGCGCCAGTTCGATCGTCGGCTCACCGGGCTACATCGCGCCCGAGCAATACACCGACCGGGAGATCGATCGCCGCGTCGATGTCTTCTCGGCGGGCGTGCTGCTCTACCGGATGCTGAGCGGGACCACGCCCTTCGTCGGCACGGACGACGCCATCATGTACAAGATCGTCTACGAGCCGCACAAGCCGCTCAGCGAGCTGACGAACAACCCCGCACACAAGCCATTCGATGCGGTGCTCGACCTGGCACTGGCGAAGGACCCGGCGCAGCGCTTTGCGACCGCGATGGCCATGCGAACGGCGCTGCATGCGCTCGCCACCGAGACGCTGCCTGAAGTGCTCCCGGCGCAGATCCTGATGTCGCCTCTTCTGGAGGACATCAGGGAGAGCCCGACGCTGCGGGACCGGCCGGAGGGTCCCGATGCGTATCCGCCCATCGTGCCAACGGTGCCCGACTCTGCGCGGGTTCCCCAAGCCGCCGCGAAGTCGCTGCCGGGTAGCAGCCCCCCTTCGATTCCCACGCCGACCGGATGGGACAGCGCCGCGCTGGCCGAGGTCGAACGCGAACTCGCCCAGCATGTGGGCGCAGTCGCGCGCGTGCTGGTGCGTCGCGCCGCGCGTGGGTTGTCCACGCTGGCGGAAGTGCGCCATGCCGTCGCGAGTGCCATCGTCGACATCGAAGCGCGAGAGCGCTTCCTCGCCAAGGCCGGCGCGCTGCCGACGCATGGTGCGGTCTCTTCAGGAGCCTCCGGCTCCCAAGCCCCGCAAACCCGCGGCACGATGCTCAATGGCTCTCCGATGCGTGAAGGCGACGTGGAAAAGGCAGCCGCCGCGCTGCTTTCCTCACTCGGGCCGATTGCGCGCGTCGTTGCCAAGCGCTGTGCGGCGACCTCGAACACGCGCGAGCAGTTCGTTGCCAGCGTGATGGAACAGCTCACGCCAACGATCGATGCCCGCCGTGTGCAGGCCGACCTGTGGCGCGCGCTGGGCTGAATGCGGACGGAGCCGCACTTGATCGCGCTGCACGTCATGCGCCGCCCCGGGACCAGCGAGCCCGACGCGACGGCGCTCGCGCTGCCGCCGCAGGGCCTCGTCATCGGCCGATCGCCCGATTGCGACCTCGTGCTGGCGGATCCGTTGCGAAGGGTGTCGCGCCAGCACGCGGAGGTGGCCATGCTCGGCCAGGACGCGCTCGTGCGCTGCATCAGCAGCACCACGCCTTTGTGGGTCAACGACGCGCAGCTCGCCCCGGGTGACCAGCGGGTCCTTGCCGTCGGCGACTGCCTGCGCATCGGCGCGTTCGAAGTGGCCGTCGAGTGCGTTGCGGCGCCGGAACCGCCGCGCGCGAGGCTGGATCGCTGGTTCGATCTGGACGGCGCGCACGATCCGCTTGCCGCTCAATCGCCTCTTCCCGCGCTGGCGCCGGGGCTTGCTCCCGCACTGGACCCGCCGGAAGAAGTGACACCGGCGAGCGCAAGCGCAAGCGCCGTGGTGTCGTGGAAGACCGACCTCCTGGTCGTGCGAACCGGCACGCCGATGGTCCACAGCGCTTCAGCCGAGCCGCCGGCGGCCGCTGCCGCGTCCGCGACCGGATCGATGACGCCGGAGTCTGTTCCATCGAGCTCGGCTGCGGCCGCGGAAGCCGGGTCGCCGGACCTGACCGAGCTTGCTGCCGCGTTCTGTCGTGGCGCCGAACTGACCGGCCCCCAGGTGCCGCCGTTGACGCCGGAGTTGATGGAGCACCTCGGCGCGCTGCTGCGCGCGACCGCCGAAGGAACGCTCGCCTTGCTGAAAAGCCGTTCGGTCGCCAAACGCCACATGCGCGCCGAAGGCACGGTGATCGCGCCGCGTCACAACAACCCGCTCAAGTTCTCGCCGGACGCCACCGAAGCGTTGACCCGAATGTTGCAGCGCGTACCGAGCCCCGGCTTTCTCGGCCCGGTGGCGGCATTGCGCGATGCGAACCGCGATCTCCTGGTGCACCAGGTCGCCATGGTCGCCGGCATGCGCGCCGCGGTGTTCGAGCTTTTCTCCCGCCTGGGCCCTGAAGCCGCCGAGAACGCGGAGGGGCCGCCGCGCGACATTCTTTCGCGTCTTCCCAAGCGTCGCGCGGCCGCCTTGTGGGAGCGCCATCGGCTGCAGCACGCCCATCTGCTCGAACACCTGGACGACGACTTCGAGGCCATCTTCGGGCGCGAATTCCTGCGTGCCTATGAAGCCCAGTCGCGCGGCGACGCCGACGCGCCACCACCGGAGTCGCCATGGCACAGCGTGCGTTGAACGTCTCGGTCGCTGCGCTGTCGCAAACGGGCCGGCGCGGGTGCAACGAAGACGCCTTCGGCTATTGGCAGGGCGCCGACTCCCTCATCGCTACGCTGTGCGACGGCGCAGGTGGCCACGGCGGCGGGCAGACGGCGTCGCGCGCGGCCGTGACGCATGTGCTCGAGGCCTTCGCCCTGCGCCCCGAAGTCAGCCCGGGCGCACTGAAACGGCTCGTTCAGGGCGCCAACGACGCGGTGCTCGCGCAGCAGGTTGCGGGCACCATGACAGCGGACATGCGCACCACCATCGTCGTGCTCCTGGTCGACCTGCGCAGCGGCGCCGCCATCTGGGCGCATGCCGGCGACTCGCGCCTGTACCGTTGGCACGATGCCCGGTTGCTCGGACGCACGCGCGATCAAAGCCTCGCGCAGAGCCTCTGGGATGCGGGATTGAACGCGAGCGATGCCGCCCCGGGCCAGCTGACTTCGGCACTCGGCTCGCGCGAAGGCTTCGATGTCGAGGTCCTGGAGACGCCGCAGGTGCTGGCGTCGCGCGATGCGCTCCTGCTGTGCAGCGATGGCCTCTGGTCGGTCTTCGACGATCTGGCGATGGAGCGCAGCCTCGATGGCTGCAGCGGCATCCAGGCGTGGCTCGACCGCCTCGAAGCGGGTGTGCGGCGAGCCGATCGCATCGACCAGGACAACTATTCGGCGCTCGCGATCTGGTGCGAGGCGGGTTGAAGGTCGAGCAGTTCAAGCAGGAGTGCGGGTTCCGGCGGCCAGGCTGATGGCCGTGCAACGGCATCATCTGCAGCGGTGAGCGGCCACCAGAGGCTGGCAGGCTCCGGAGGCCACTCCCGTGTGGGTCCGGATGCCTTCTCGGGACGCGGCGGCAAGACGGCGATCGCAGCCTCCAGCGCTTCCGGTCCTTCTGCGATGGCGTCAAGGAGCGACGCCAGCCGTGCGGCGCTTTCTTCGGATGAAGACGGCGCGTCGAGTCGTTCCACCAGCGTCATCGGAAACACGCGTCCGACCCGATCGCGTGACGCCGTGATGATGCCGCACCAGAATTCGCCGGGCATCGGATGCGCCAGGTATCGCCACGGCGCAAAGCTGCCCAGACGATCACGCAGCGTGGCGGCGTCGACGTGCGTGGCGGCGAGGGCGATACCAGCCTGCAGCCAGCCATCCCACTCATTGCGCCAACGCGCAGGGAGGCCACGGCCCACGAAGTCGCCGCGCGCGGGCAACTTTCCATACCAGGAGACGCGACGCGACAGCGATCTGGCCATGTTCTTCACCATGTTCACCACGAGGCCTGCGGGCAACGAAAACGTGCCAGCTCCCGGAGGGTCCAGATGTCGGAGCCGGGCGTTCCCGCCGCGCTTGCCTCGACTTCGAGCGCGCGCGTATCGACGACGAATGTCAGCCGCGCCGGCCCGCCGTGCTCGCCTTTCCAGTCGCCGCGCAGCAATACCCGGACCCAGGCGAACGGACCTTCGTGGACTTCGGCGGCAACCCCGCTTGGCCCGGGTGGCAGCACGCGCATCAGGACCTTTTGCGTCGAAGCCGGTCCCGGCCAGACCAATTCCTTGGCGCGTCGCGGGCCGTTCTCGAAGCGCAGGAGCTGGCCGTCGACGTCGATGCTGAACTGCAGCAGTTCGGCATCCATGCGCTGCGGCGTCAGGCGCAGCCTGAGTTCAGGCAGCGGCGCGCCTTGGGGAAAGAACAGGCTGCCGATTGCCGCTGCCCGCTCGAATGCATCCGAATTGTTCGCATTGGCGCCTGCGCCGCGCCCTTTCAACTCCTTCAATTGATTGCGCCGGAAGTCGTCGAACAGGCCACCCGGGCCGAACAGGCGTGCAAAGTCGGAGGGCGCCATGTCCCGTGTCGCCGTGGTGCTGAACGGAAAGCGCTCGCGCGTCAACGTGCTGCAGGCTTGCGAGAGTTCGATCAGCGCGGCGTCGAAGCTCTGCTTCGCACCGCCGCGCGAGCGGATCAGTGTCCCGAGATCCAGGTAGAGCCTTCGCAGAGCCGCCGGCGCTTCGGCCGCCTCGGTGCGCAAGAGCGCATCGAGCTTGGCACTTTCAGTCTGGCCGCGCCCGCCTGCGGCGAGGGCCTGGAGCCTGTCGAGCGCTTGCGGGCCCGGCCCTGCCGCGTAGTCGCCGAGAGAACCGAAGCGCGCCCGCAGTGCGGTGTCGAAGGCAATCTCGGCCGCGCTGTTGCCCTGCGAGGTGGCGCTGAAATCGTCCGCGAGCCTTGTCAGCAGGCGGCGCAGCGGTGAATCGGGTGCCGTGAGCTCGGACGCCTGTCGGGATGCGTCGATTGCATCGCTGTCGGGCGCCAACGCCAAGGCATCGAGTTGGCGCGACCATGTGGCGATCACCCGTTCGGCCTGGCGTCGGCCGACCTGGGTGGCGATTTCATCGCGCCATGCGCGGTCTTTCTGCAGGCGTCGTACATCGCCGCCGCTGTCGCCGAGCACCCAATCCGCTTCACTCGCGAGGTCGTCCATGGAGGATTCGAGGGCAGGCGCCAGATTGCGCCGCCAGTCGCTGGCGCTCGAATGCGCCGGCATCGTCCCGGCGCTCGAGGCCGCGAACAGAAGCGCGCTGGCCGCGCCAAGCCGCGTCGGCAGATCCTGGGGCGGTTCGGGATCGGGAACGTGTCGCAGCAAGTGCTCGTGGACCCGCTGCGCCACCGGGAGCGCCGCGAGGGCGCCGCGCGCGATGCGTACGCCGTCATCGTCGGGGCGCATCGCCTCGGGCAGCCCATTGCGTTCGAGCAAATTCTCGGCATGGCGCGCCACCTCGCCGTGCTCACCCGCGCCGCTGGCCTGTGCCAGCGTCTGTTCGACCCAGCCGCGCAACTCGCTGCGGACCAGGCGTGGCGGATTGGCGAGCATCAACGAAGTACGCAGCGCGTCGTAGCGGGTCGCGCCGTCCTCGGCCTGGCGCAGGTCGCGATGCAATCGTTCGACGAGCAGCGGCGCGAGGCTCCGGTCGAGCATCTCGCGGTAGACCTGTTCGGCCGAGCGCGCCAGCCGTGGTCCCTGAAAGAGCCCGAAGCCGAAGCCTGCAGGCGGTTGATCGGGATCGATGCCGTCGTTCGAGGCCAGATGCTCGAGCATCGAATAGAGCGGCAACACTTGCTCCAGACTTGCCGATTCCAGCGGGCCGATGCGCCGCGTCAACCGCTCGACGCGTGTGCGCACGGCTTCGATGTAGTCGAGGTTGCGCAGATAGCTCTGCCACCAAAGGCCGGACACGGCGAGCAGCGCGGCACCCGCCAGGGCCGCGCCGGCGATGCCGATGCGCCGACGCCATTGCAGCCGCTGCAAGCGCTGGCCTGCCAGCGGCGCTTCGACGATCACCAGGCGCTTGAGCAGCGCAGTCAGGAAGAACGATTTGCCGCCGGCATCCGGGCGTGGCAGCGGCTTCAGCGCGAGGCCGTGGCTGCGCGCGAGTTCGCCGATGACCCGGTCGATCGGGTTGCCCTCCTGCGTGCCACTCGTCAGTGCGATCGAGCGCAGGCGTTGCGCCGGTGCGGCGGCGATGTCGCCGAAGGCGTCACGCACGAATGCTTCGAGCGGCGCGAGCAGGGCCTTGAACTGCGCCGCGAACGCGTAGATCGGCAGGCGCCGCTGCGGCATGCGTTCCTGCTGCAGCAACGCGGGACTGCGCTGCGCCAGGCGGTGCCCGAGGTCGTCCAGGCGTGCTCCAAGGTCGGCCGGGATGCCCGCCACGTCGGCATCGAACACCAGTCCCCAGAGCTGCTCGCGTTGCGCGACGTCGAGATCACCGAAGGTTTCGACGAAGCCGGCAAGCAGGTCGGCCTTGGTGACCAGCAGGTAGATCGGAAAGGAGAGACCGAGCTCCCGGCGCAACTCTGCGAGGCGCGCCGCGACCGCCGCCGACTGGCGCGCGAGTTCCGCGCCGCCTTGCAGCAGGTCGGGCACGCTGACGCTGACGATCACGCCGTTGATCGGCTGCACGGGCCTGTGGCGCCGCAGGAGCGCGAGGAACTGCTGCCATTCGCCGGCGTCGGCCGTGGCGTCGCTGTCCTGCGTGGTGTAGCGCCCGGCGGTGTCGATGAAGACAGCGTCCTCGCTGAACCACCAGTCGCACTGGCGCGTGCCGCCGATGCCTGCGAGCGGGTCGCGTCCGAGCTTTTCTGCAAGCGGAAAGCGCAGGCCCGAATGCAGGAGCGCGGTGGTCTTGCCGCCGCCGGGCGCGCCGATGATCAGGTACCAGGGCAACTGCTGCACCTGTCGCCGACGCTGCCACCATCGATGTGCGCCTTGTGCGTCGACGCCTTGCCGCAACATCGCAAGCGCCTCGCGAAAACGCTGGCTCAGCTCGACGGTGGCATCGCCCGCTTCGAGGCTCTTCAGGAGCCTGTCGTTGCGCCGACGCGCCCACAATAAGCGCAGCCCATACAGGCCGGCCAATACGAGCGAGACCAGCACCAGCAAGGCCACGCGCGCGCGGATGCTGTCGAATGGCTGCCAGTTGCCAAAGGCCACCAGTGGTGCCGCAAACCACACCAGGACAGCCGCCGCGCCGAGGTTGACGGCGCGCTGGACGATGCGTGGCGAGACCGTCATTGCGGAAACAAAACGATCTCGACGCGCCGCAGCGGCGCGCCGGCCGTGGGATCGACACGCGCCTCGACGGCCAGCCGCTCACTGCCGAGTTGCGGCCGCAAGGCATCGGCCGCACCGCGGGCCCATTCCATCGCCTGATGCCAAGCCGAAGGCGTGCGCGCAGTCGGGGGATCGCTGCCGTCGGTATAGCCGACGACGAGCACCTTGCCCGGCACCTTCTTCAACGCTGCACCCACGCGCGTCAAGGCGCCAGTGGCGTCGCCGAGCGCATCGGCGCCGATCACCACCACGCTGCGCAGCGCTTCGTCGCGCACGGACAGCCGGCCTGCATCGATGTCTTCACGCAGGCTCGAGGCCAGCCGCGGAGGCACCGGCATTGCGCTCACGGCTGCTTGCATTCCGGGCGCCTGCGCCGGTACGAGCCGCTGCAAGGACGCCAGCACCCCGTCGACGCGCGCTGCAAGCTGCAGTTGGCTTGCGGTGTAGATGCCCATGGCCAGCACGCCCAGGAGCAGGACCGCAGGCAATGCGATGCGCGACGCACGCGGCGGGCTGGCCGCGGCGGGCGCGCAGTGCCACGGCGCCACCAACGCCGGGGTAGCAGACGCCTGCTCCAGCGCGAGATGCACGCGTGCGCGCAAGGTCTCGTGGTCGCGGCTGCCGGGCGACAGGCCCGCGCGCAGGCCGAGACTGAGGCAGGTATGGAAGAGTTCGAGCAGGGCGCGATGCTCGCGCGGCCTTTCCGCGAGCCGCGACAGCAGGCGCAAGAGCTTGCCGCTCCCGTCGGCCTCGCCATGGAAACGCTGCAGGAGTCCGGCGGCCCGCGTGCCCGAGGGCGTGGCGCCCAACTGTTCGTCCGCCCAGGCGCACAGCACATAGCTTGCCGCTGCGACGCTGGGCTCGTCGACTCCCGCAACGCGTGCGTTGGCTTCGAAATGGGCGACCGCGGCAGCGAGCGTTCGGCGCAGCTCGGCCGGGTCGACCGGCGCCGAGTCGCGCAAGCGCGACAGCAGGGCGACGAGCGGGAGCGCCTCCACGCGCAGTGCGCGAGCGGCACTCGGCTCGTCGACGGCTTGGGAATCCGTTCGCGTCATTTGGCCCATCCCAACTGCAGCCGGCGGGCCTGCGCGTCAAGGCGCGCGCGCGCCAGCGATCCACCGGGCAAGGGCAGGACCGCCCGCCACTGCGAACTCTCGATCTCGCGAAACGCACCGAACACCGCGACGGCACGTGCGTCGCCGCGCAGCTCGAGGTCCAGTTCCCGCGCCTCGCCGGGGCGCAGAAAGAGGCTCTGGCGCGCGAGCATGTTCGATCCGAGCGTGCCTTCGTCATCGTCATAGAGGCTGTCGAAGCTCGCCTTCTCGAATTCGCTCGCATCGCTCAGCACATAGACGCGCACCGCCAGCGAGGCCGATGCATCGCGCGCGTCGGTGTTCAGGCTGCGCTGGGCCTGCACGAGCAGCTGCAAACTGCGCTTCGGTCCGGCGAGTGTGGGCGCGGGGCCGGGGTTGAACATGAAGTTCACGACCATCGAGGTGTTGACCCATGGGATCTGGCGCTCCGCGGTATCGCGCAGCACCTTGATGCGCACGGTCTTCATCATTTCCTCGACGTCGACGCCCGGCGTGTGCATCTCGGTGGCGAGGTAGCGCGTGTAGATGCTGTTGCCGCCGACCGGACCGTCCTCGGCGACACGACCGGGCGCGGCGGAGAAGGCGATGAGCGCCCCCGGCGCCGCCATCTCGGCCAGCCCATTGGCGTTTCGCGAAGCGCCAGCACGCGACGCGAACGGGTCGTTGCGGCAAGCGTCGATGATGAAGATGCGCGCGCGCGCCCGCACCCGATCGACATGCGTGAGCAGTGCTTCCTGCAAGTCGATGGCTTCGTCGCGCACTTCAGCCTCGTCGCGCAAGGCGATGTCGACCGGCAGCAGGAAGTTGCGGCCCCCGATCTGCACGCCGTGGCCCGCGTAATAGAAGACCGAGGCGACTTGGTCGTCGTCCATGCGGCGCCCGAATTCGCGCAGCACACGCTTGAATTCGCGCGCGTTGAGATTGAGATATTCACCCACCTCGAAATTGAGGCCGCGCAGTGTCTGCGCGACCAGCCGCGCGTCATGCTCGGGATTGTTCAGTGGGAGTTCGGGGTAGCGCCCGTTGCCGATGACCAGCGCGATACGGCGTTGCCCCGGCGATTCGACCGCGGACCGCTGCGCTTGCGCCTGGGCCTGCGCAACGTCGGCCCGGCTCCACCACACAGGAATGAGACCGAAGCCAAGGCAGGAGAGCAGGCGACGGCGAATCATGGTGACGGCGCTGAGAATGAATGCTGCGGACTTGGGGGACTCCACTGGCGGTCGCACGCCATTCTCGGTTGAGCGCTGCGGCGGCACAAGGGGAGAGCGGGGAGGGCGGAGGGACCTGCGCCCGCTCGGCAAGGACTGCTCAGGCGCCCCGGAATTGCACGCGGCGGTTGATGGCGGCGTAGGGGTCGGTGTCCTGGAGCGGGCGGTCTTCGCCGTAGCCGACTGTCTTCAGGCGTGCGGCGTCGATGCCGTGGTGCACGAGATAGTCGCGCACGGCGCGGGCTCGGTTGCGCGACAACTCGAGGTTGTAGGCCGGATCGCCGGCGGCGTCGGTGTGGCCTTCGATGGTGACCTTGCTTCCGGGCGCCATCAGCTCGATGCCCTTGGCGAGCGCGTTCAGCTGGGTGCGCGCGGCCGGGAGAATCTCGGCGGAATCGAAGCCGAAGCGCACCGGCAATGAGAGCGCGGAGGCATTGGCGTTGGCGTCATTGCGCGCAACACGGGCGGTTTCCGAGGGACGCGCCGATGCGTTCACGCGAGAGCCCGCCGCCATTGCTGTGACCTTGGCCGGTGCTGCGGCGGGTGCTTGGGGGCGGGCTTGGGCTTGGGCTTGGGTTTGGGCTTGGGCTGCCGGCGGCTCGTCGAGCAAGCGGATCGACCGGTTCAGCACGTCCGCCACGTCCTGCGGAACCACAAGCTGGCCTTCGTGATAAATCATCACCTTCTCGGCCCTCGCGGCGGGGGCGATCATTGCAACGGCGGCGGCGAGGGCCAGTGCGAGAGTGCTGAGGTAGCGGATCATTTGAGGGCTCCTTGGGCGGTGGGGTTGATGCCCATGGGTTGCGCGTGCCGCTGGCCCGGTTCAATCTTTATCGACGCTGCCGATGCCGCTGATCGAGCGTGTCACCACGGGGTCGCCGTGATAGCGCACGTGGCCTACACCGCCGATGCGCACCGCCAGCGCATTGCGCGCGGCGAGCTGCGCTTCGCCGTTGCCGTCGATGGCGACCTCCGCACGCTCGCTGGCGAGCTTGGGCGCCGAATAGCTGCCGATGCCGGTGATGGCAACCTGCTGCGCCGCCACCTTGCCGCCGCCGACCGCGACATCCCCGGCTCCGGTGATCCGCACGTCGAGATTGCGCGCGTCTTCCAGGCGGTCGACACGGATGGAGCCGCCGCCTGCAAGCACCAGCGCGAGCGTGTCGCTGTGCAGCGGTCCGATGGTGATGGCGCTGATCGCGCGCGAATCGATGGCTCGCAGCTTCTGGACGCCGAGCTTCATCCGAATGGGCTGCTGCGTCTCGACCTTGCCGGGTGCAAGGCCGATGATGAGTCGCCGGCCATGCACCTCGGTCGTGATCTTGCTCAGCACCGCAGGTTCGGCCTCCAGGGTCAGTGATTCGCGCGGTCCCTGTTCGACGTTGATTTCGGCCGACACGGTGGACACCACTTCGTCGAAGCCGGCGACGTTGCGCGGTTCCGTCGCGGCCCGTGCGGGTGTGAACGGCGCAGCTGAAAGCAGCGCGGCGCAGGCTGCAGCGCGGATCCAGGAGGGACTCGGAAACACTTGTTCGAACCAGTTCATGGCGAACTCCGGAGGGTGGCGAAGGGGCGAAGGCGCTCTCAGCGCGGCAGCGCGAGGCTGGGCGGGGGCGGGGCAGGGCGGGCCAGGCAAGTGGTGCCGCCGAGATCGGCAGTGACGATCAAGGACCCGCCACGGCGGTCGGTCGCCACCATGCGTGCACCTTGCCGTGCATCGGCGCCGAGGGTGACCGGCCCCTCTTCGAACAGCAGCCGGCCGTTCTGCCAGCAGCGCAGTTGGTAGGTGGCCGGTGCGCGCCCGCTGGGTGAAGGCTGTAGGGGCTGCGCAGGTGGGCCCTGGACTGCGACGCGGTCGTCAGCGCCGATGGCAGCCACGCCTGCGGTGGCGCCGCGGGGCAACTGGAGCAGGCCGGTCACGGCAGCAAGCGCCACCAGGGAGACCACTGCCAAGCGGGCGCCGCGCCGCTTCAGGCCATCGGGAATGAGATCACTTGGCTTGGACACGGAAGTTCTCCTGGGCGAGCATGCCGCCGCTGGCTTTGTCGAAGGCGGCGCGGATCATCTCGAGCGTCACGCCGGGCAAGGGTTCGAAGTCGATGCCGACCAACGATTGCGGCAGCGAAGCCATCACATCGCTCGGCGTTGCGAAGCAGGTCACGGTCTCGGGCACGCCCTTCGTGTTCATCGAGAGCTGGAAGCGCATCGCGCCGGGCAGCGTGATCGGCTTGGCCGCTGCAACGCGGGAGTCCTGCGTGAATCGGTTGGGGAAGAAGCGCACCACCTTCGCGTCCTCGTCGCGGAGGTAGCAGTAGACATGCGCATCCTGCGAAGGCGCAAGGGAGAGGTTGATCGACTCCCCGCGGGCAAACCGCGTCTGCTGGTTGGGGGCCGAGACTGCCAGCTTCAGTGGCGTTGCCGAAGGGCCGGGAGCCGCCGCTGTGGGCGATCCAGCCGACGTGGCGAGCGAGCCGGGCGGAACGTAGCGTGCCGGTTGCGCCGGTCGCTTGATCTTGCTGTGGTCCGCAGCGAGGAAGGCGCTGAAGAACTTCTCGTCGAGCAATGCCGCGCGGCTGAGGCCGAGCTGCTCGCGATAGTTGGAAATCGCCTCGTCCATCGCAGGATTGAATTCGCCGTCGATCGGTCCGTCGTAGAACCCGCGCTGGCGCAGCTGGTTCTGGAAGTAGGCAATCAGCTCGACGCGCGTCGAGGCCATCGCGCTGTACCAATCGAGCATCTCCAGGCGCGTCTCTTCATTCGCTTTCGGATCGGAAACGCCCAGGCAGGTCCAGTAGGGGGTCTTCGTCAGCTTGCCGATGAGCTCCACCACCGCGAGTTCAACCAGCCCGCGCAGCGCCTGCGACTGGCCTTCGGAGCGGGCAAGGTTCATGCTGTAGTTGATGCCGAACTTGTGATATGCGGCATCGCCGTCGATACCCTTGCCCTGCTTCATGATCACCACGGAGTTGCGTGACGTGACGCCCGGCAGCACGCCCATGTCGCTGGTTGTCAGCACGCTCAGGTCGAGCCCCAGCATGCTGGTGGATGCGTCGTTTGCGCTACCCAGGTTGAGGTAAGGAAAGAAGCCGAAGCCGAGGTCCTTCTGGTTCTTGATCAGGTTCTCGTCGAACTGCGACACGGACCCCTTGATGTCGTAGCGCGGAATCGCCTGGTAGACCGCCGTGGTCTGCGCCGCCGACAGGAAGCTGACGACGTTCAGCGTGTCCTTGCCGAAGGCCACCAGGCGCACCGCACGGCTGCGGCGCGACATGTCCGACACCGCCGAAATCAGCATGTCGCGCGTTCCGGCGTTGAGCTTCTTCGTTTCGTCGTTGATCTCTTCGGTCAGCATCGTCACGTCATGCACGCCGTAGTCGAGCATCAGCGTGTCCATGCAGCGCAGCGCCGGCGAAAAGCCCGTGATCGAGCGCTGTGGGCGTTGCTCGGGGCCGACGCGGATCTCTGCGGTCTGTTCGATGGTGGGCTGCTTGACCTCCAGCGTCTGGCAGCCCGCGAGTGCTGCAAGTGCGGTGAGCGCCAGGAAGCGCGCGATGCGGGGCGGTTTCATGACATCTCCGTGGGGTGGATTTCAGGTCACTGGCAACCGCCGCGGCCGACGATGTTGATGGCATTGGGCGCAAACACGAACACTTCGCGCGGGGCGGTTCCGATGCGCCCGCCGGTGTCGAGATTGCCGATGTTCTGGCTCCCGCAGGTGCCCTGGTTCTGGATCTGGTCCTGGGTCCTCCCTTGCTCTTCAGCCTTGCGCTCCTGTGCGCTGATGCGGATCTTTTCCTTGGCGATCTTTGCGCGGAACCGCGAATCGACCTCCAGCAGCTCCTGCCCCGCGAATGCGCTGGCGCATGCGCCCAGCGTGATGGCGACAACGGCGATGCGGGTGGCGCGAACGAGGATGGCATTCATGAGGGGTCTCCTTGCTGGAAGACCGCCAGCGCCACAGGCGCTGGCGGATCAGGGGCGAAAACGCGGCACTGCTTACTTGGCGACGCCGATGCTTTGGGCGGCGGTTGACAGGAAGCCGCTGGCGCTGTTGTTCGAACCGTTGGCGATGACCGTCGCGTTGGTCAGCTTGCCGTTGCCTTGTGCGCCGCCGATCTGCTGCGAGGCCGTGGACAGGAAGCCGCTGGCGCTGTTGCTGGCGTTGGTGGCTCGCACGACGGAGTTGCTCACCACGCCATTGCCCTTGGCAAAGCCCACTTCCTGCGTGGCGGTGCTGAGGAAGCCGGAAGCAGAGTTGTTCAGGTTCGTGCCCTGAATGTTGGTGTTGGTGATCTGGCCCTTGCCTTCGGCGTGGCCGACGTTTTGCGTTGCCGTCGAGAGGAAGCCGGAGGCGGAGTTGTTGGCGCCGTTGACCGTCACCGTGCTGTTGGAGATCTTCGAGTTTTGCTCGGAGACACCAATGTTCTGGCGGGCCGTGGCCAGGAAGCCCGACGAGTTGTTGTTGGCGTTGGTGGATTGCACCGTGGTGTTGGCGATCTCGCCGGCCATTGCGCCACCGAAGGCGAAACCGAGGGCGATGAGGATGGATGCTTTGCGAACGACTTGCATGACGATCTCCTAGGGATTGATGACAGGGATTGAGGTCGGGCTTGCCGAATTGCTTGCCTTCCCGCCCATGGGTTGCGGCCGCCGGTCAATCGGTTCAAACAAATTTCCGGTGAACGGCGGGCGTCGTGCAGGCGTAGGATCGTTCGCGATGCCCGACAGCGCGCCGCCTGATCCGCCTGCGAAGCCCGCACGCCTGACGGGCGTGCGCGGTGCCTTCGACGTTTTGCGCAACCTGGGGTTGATGGGTCTCGGCTCGACGGGTGCGAGCGACTACGACAGCTTCACCGCCAGCGATGGCCATGTGGTTCCGGTGTGCGTGCTGGGGCGCGGATCCCCGCTGGTGCTGGTGCATGGATTCGGATGCACCCACCGCGACTGGATGCCAGTCGCCAGGCGGCTGGCGCGGCGCCATTGCGTTCTCGCGTGGGACGCCCGGGGCCATGGCAGTTGCCGGGCGGCCAGTGGCAGCATCACGCTGGCTCGGCTGGCGAACGATCTGGCCGAGGCACTCGACCACTTCGGGCTGCAGCGCTCGATCCTCGTGGGGCATTCGATGGGTGCGCTGACGTTGATGCAATACCTGCATCAGCATGGCACGGAGCGAGTGGCTGCCGTGGCACTGGTCGATCAGTCGCCGCGCATCGTGACGGACGACGGCTGGCGGCTGGGGCTGTTCGGCGGCTGCAGCGCGTCAATGCTGTCCGCAATGATCGCTGGCGCGCGCCAGGACCTGGCCGGCATGCTGTTGAACGAGGTCGGCGCGCTCGGAGGTGCCTGGTTGCAGCGCCGGTTGGATGTCGAAGCGCCGCTCGGACGCATGCTGCGCCAGCGCCTGGGGCGCATCGACGTGCGGCCGTTGCTCGATCTCGCCGAATCGATGGCCATGGCGGACTTCCGCGCTTCGCTGGCGCGCCTGGACACCCCGCTGCTGGTTGTGCTGGGGGCGCGCAGTCCGCACTACGCCGGTGTGCCGCTCGATGGCTGGTATCGCGACACGGTCAAGCATGCGCAGATTTCGGTCTACCCGCGCGCCGGCCACTCGCCGCACGTCAGCGAGCCGCTGCGCTTCGCGCGCGAGCTCGAACGCTTCATCGACGACCACGCCTGAGCGGCCCGGCTCAACTGCCGCAGCGCCCCTTGTCGTCCGACTTGAAGCAGAAGTCGGCGGTCAGGCTCGACGATTCCCAGGGCACCTGCACGCGGCCGGTGTCTTCTGCGACGCCGATTCGCACGCGCTTGAAGAGCTGCTCGATCTGCAGCCCCGGCATGGACATGTTCGCCAGCAGGTGGCGTGCGTAGACGCTGTGGTCGCTGTTGGCGCTGTCAAGTGCCACGCCGTTGGGCGCCGTCGAGAAGGCCACCAGCGTGCCCACCGGCGCATCGAGCGTCGCCAGGCCACCCGGAGTCGCGCCGCGGAATTTGAGGCGCCGCCCGTCCGGACCGACGATGACACCGCCGGCAAAGGGGTTCACGCGGCAGGCATCGAGCACCACGATGTTGGCGCCGGTGCCGATGGCGCTGAGCCGGTCGACGAACTCGCCGACGTCCGCGCTTTGCCGCTGTATGTCTTCTTCGGATTGCGGATCGGCATCGATCGGCACCAGATAGTTGCGCCCCTTCACCTGGACTCCGTGGCCTGCATAGAACAGCACGCGAACCGCTGCCTTGGGCGCCCGGATCGAGAACTCGCGCAGGGATTCGATCAGGTCCGGCAGCCGCGTGTTCTGGCGCAGGGTCACCTCGTAGCCAAGGCCGCGCAACGCGTTCGCGACGGCCATCGCATCGGCCGGCGGGTTCTTCAGGGGCGCACTGCGGTAGGCGCCGTTGCCGATCACCAGTGCAATGCGGGACCCGGGCGCCTTGACGTCCTTCAACTCGGCGGCGGCCATGGCGGCACCGAAGGGCAGGGCTGCGGCACCCAATGCGCCGCGCAGCAGCAGTCGGCGGGTCAGCAGTGTGGCCATGGGACTACTCCCTGGGTGGCACGCCCGGTGCGAGCGCTGCGGCCTGCACGATCGGAGCGGCCTGCACCTGTGCAAGCGCCGCCGCTTCGCTGCCGGACGGCACGCGCAGGTAGTAGTCGCCGAGCTGCCCGGGCCCGCCAGCCAGTTCGGCATGGATCCGGACCATCAGCATTCGGATGTCGGATTCCTTCGCGTCCGGCGCAAAGCTGACCTTCAGCATCGGGCCTTCTTCGACGCGAACCGAGTTCAGCGCGCGGATTTCGTCGGCGCTTTCACGCGCATCGCCCAGCAGCGCCGCGATGAGGCCGCCTTGCACTGCAATGACTGCCAGCGCGCCCAGCGCATAGCTCGGGCGCATGCCCAGGTTCCCGAAAAAGGCGCTGAAGCGCTCCGCCAGCGTCGGACGGTCGCCCTGGATCAGGCGCATGGTGCGAGCCAGGCCGATGGTTGCCGGCACGGGTGGGACGTTTTCCTGCACGCGCGCCTGCAACGACTGGTACCACTCCAGCTCGCTGCGAGCCTCGGGATGCTGTTCGATGTATGCGTCGACCCAGGCACGGTCATCGGCTCCCAGCGAGCCGTTGGCATACCAGGGGAGCAGTTCTTCGAAGCGTTCTTTCATGATGAGGGTGCTCCCGAATGCCGCGCGCTTACACAATATCGACTTGCGCGGCCGACCGCACCGAAACGCGATCTTCGTGCACGGGACATGCCCGTGTCCGCCTTGAGTTGCGCGAGCCCGCGGGAAGGTTCAAATTCATTTCTCAGGACGCGAGAGCGCCTCTGGCGCCGGGGGCACCGCCCTCACTGCGCAGCAGCGCCTGCAGGCAATTCTTCATCTTCTGGCGGGCGTGGAACAGGCGGGTCTTGACGGTGCCCTCGGGACAGCCTTGCACCTCGGCCACCTCGGCCAGGCCCATGCCCTCGTAGAACACCAGGTGCAGGCATTCGCGGTGCTCGTCCGACAGCTTGTCCATGCAATGCTGGACGCCTTCGCGCCGTTGCTTTCCCGCCAGTTCGGCGTAGGCGTCGGGTGCGTCGGAGGCGGTGGTTTCGGCGATGTCGTCGAGGTCTCCATGCACCTCGTCGGGCCGGCGCGCGCGGTACACCATCAGCGCCTTCCTGCGCGCGATGCCGATGAGCCAAGTGGAAAACTGCGAATCGCCGCGAAAGCGTTCGGGGTGCCGCCACACCTCGTAGAAAGAGTCCGCGAGGACTTCCTCGGCCCGCGCGTGGTCACCCAGCATGTTGAAGACATAGGCGTACACCTTGCGGCTGAACGCCTTGTAGAGCTGACGAAACGCTGCCTGGTCTTCGCGGCCGATGCGTACCAGCAACTGGTTGAGCTCGTCTTTGTCCATGCGGGCGGATGCCGTGGCGGTTGCGGTGAAGAAATATAGCGTTTCTGCCAATCAAGCAGAACCCATTTCGAGCTTCCTGCAACCCAGTGCCAGACAAGGACTAAGTAGGAGAGCGACATGGAACACGATCTTCGCCCCATCAACGTCATTCGTGCGGAACTGGCCCGCGCCAAAGATGTGCTTGCAGCCCTGGGCCCCGACTACGCCGGCGGCAGCGTTCATCTCGCTGCCCGCCGCCGCGTCAAGTGCCTGGCCGACGAGCTCCGCGTTGCCGAGGCCGCAGCCGAGCGCCTCGCGGAGGAGGTCGCGTTGAAGTGGATCAGTCGCTATGCGCGCATGGCGAGGGCCTGAGCCGCAAGACTGCTCACGTGGCCCTGGCCCCCGATTTCATTCCAGTGCCGAAGCGGGCCCGAAGAACTCGTAGCGAACTTGCTTGTCCGGAACGCCCAAGGTCCGCAGCGCCTTCTTCGCTTGCTGCATGAACGGCTTCGGACCGAGGAAGTACGCATCGACGTTGCGCGTCCCGGGCGGCAGCCACTTGGCGAGCTTGTCCGCGTCGATCCGGCCGACGGCGTGGGGTTCATTGCCGACGCTCGACGGCTCGGGGGCCTCGTCATAGCAATAGAAGCGCATCAGCTGCGGATGCTTGTGCGCCAGCGCCTCGATGGCATCGCGAAACGCGTGCACGCTGCGAGTGCGCGCGAAATGAATGAAGTGCACCACGCGCGAAGTCTTCAACGCGGCCTCGAGCATCGCCAGCGTTGGCGTGATGCCCACGCCGCCGCTGATCAGGACCACCGGCCGGTCGCTTTCCTGGAGCGTGAACGCACCAGAGGGCGGGAACAGATCGAGCGCGCTGCCCACCTGCACGTGGTCATGCAAGTAGTTGGAAGCGAGACCACCGGCTTCCCGCTTCACGCTGATGCGATAGGTGCGACCATTCGGCGCGGCCGAAAGCGAGTAGTTGCGGCGGATGTCCTGCCCCTCGAAGCGCAGACGCAGCGTGATGTACTGGCCCGGCTGGAAGTCGAGCACGGGCTTGCCGTCGATCGGCGCGAAGTAGAAGGACGTGATCTCGTCGCTTTCGACTTCCTTGCGCACGACGGTGAACTGGCGCTCACCGCGCCAGCCGCCGGGCGCCGCGGCCTTGCTGTCATAGATCTGCTTTTCAGCGCCGATCAGTATGTCGGCCAGTTGCCCGTAGGCGGCAGCCCAAGCGTCGATGACCTCGTCCGTCGCGACCTCGGCACCCAGCACTTCGCGAATGGCCCGCAGCAGGCAGGCGCCGACGATCGGATAGTGCTCCGGCAGTACCTGCAACGCGACGTGCTTGTTCACGATTTCGCCTGCCAGGTCGCCCAGCGCTTCGAGCCTGTCGATGTTCTTCGCGTACATGAGCACGCCGTTGGCAAGCGCGCGGGGCTGCTCTCCATTGGATTGGTGGGCCTGATTGAAAAGGGGGCGGACTTCGGGATGTTCGCTCAGGAGCATGGAATAGAAGTGCTTCGTCAGCGCTTCTCCACCGGTTTCGAGCAAGGGAACAGTGGCGGTCACGATGGCCTTGTGTGAGGCGGAAAGCATAGGAGAGTCTTTCGGTGATGGGAAATGGGTGGGAGATGGGTGGGAGATGGGTGGGAGATGGATGGTAGATCCCCTCTGGCATGCAAATGGTGCAAAAGGCGTTCCAGCCCCGCGCTTCAAACGAATCAAAGACTTGCGTGGCTATGATGTCTTTTTGACGCGGCTAGGATGGCGTCAAACCGACACGTTTTGAGTCAAAATGACAACACACCCCTTGCTCCAGGCCATCATCCCGCTCGTGGCCGATATTGCGCGCGAAATGCCCAGCGCCGAGCGCTACCGGCGCTTGCTGGAGGCTTTACGGGTCGTGCTGCCCTGCGATGCCGCGGCCCTGCTGCAACTCGACGGCGAATGGCTGCTGCCGCTGGCGGTGGACGGCCTCAGCAGGGACACGCTCGGCCGCCGATTCCGCGTCGATGAACATCCGCGGTTCGCGGCGCTGCTCCAGGCGAACGGCCCGTTGCGATTTCCCGCGAACAGCGACCTGCCCGACCCCTACGACGGTCTGGTCGAGGGCGTCAAAGGTCATCTGCCGGTGCACGATTGCGTGGGTTGCGCAGTACGCGTCGACGACAGAACCTGGGGCCTGCTGACGCTGGACGATCTCTCGCCGGAGCGGTTCTCCCGGGTCGACCTGAAAGTCCTGCAGTCCTTTGGCAGCCTGGCCGCGGCAACCGTCAGTGTCGCGGGCCACATCGAGCAACTCAAGTCCCGCGTCCGCGATGAGAGCATTCGCGCTGAAGGCTATCGGCTGGCGGCGGTTCCGCGCGCGCGCGAACTCATTGGCCGCAGCCCCGCCATGAGGCAGCTCCAGAAGGAAATCGACCTGGTCAGCGGCAGCGAACTGCCGGTGCTGATCCAGGGAGAGACGGGCGTCGGCAAGGAATTGGTCGCCGAAGCGCTGCATGCGGGTTCGACCCGGGCGACGCGCCCCATGATCAGCCTGAACTGCGCCGCGCTGCCCGAGACATTGGTCGAAAGCGAACTCTTCGGGCATGTGAAAGGGGCGTTCACCGGGGCCGTCGGCGAGCGTCCTGGCAAGTTCGAATTGGCCGACGGCGGCACGCTCTTTCTCGATGAAGTGGGTGAACTCGCGCTGCCGGTGCAGGCCAAGCTGTTGCGCGTCCTGCAAAGCGGACAGCTGCAGCGGCTCGGTTCCGATCGCGAGCACCGGGTCGATGTGCGGCTCCTCGCTGCAAGCAATCGCAATCTGGCCGATGAGGTGCGGGCAGGGCGCTTGCGCGCGGACTTCTACCATCGCCTGAGCGTGTATCCGCTGCAGGTGCCACCGCTGCGCGAACGTGGACGCGACGTGCTGCTGCTCAGCGGCTTCTTCCTCGAAGAGAACCGCTCGCGCCTGGGGCTCAGCGGCTTGCGCCTCGATGCGAGTGCGCAGGCCGCGCTGCTCGCCCATGACTGGCCGGGAAACGTGCGCGAGCTGGAGCATCTGCTCGGCCGCAGCGTGCTGAAGGCGATGGGGCGGCATCCGCAGCGGCCACGCATCCTGAGCCTGACGTCGGCGGATCTCGATCTTGCGGGCGAACGCATGGGCGTCGAACCCCTCGAGATCGACGACGCCCGGAAGGGACCGTCGGCGTCGGCAAAACTGCGCGAGGGCGAGGGCCTTCGCGATGCGGTGATGCGCCTGGAGCGTGAACTGGTGACCTCTGCATTGGCGAAGAACAACCACAACTGGGCCGCGGCCGGCAGAACACTCGGCATGGACCGCGGCAATCTTGCGCGGCTTGCCAAGCGGCTGGGGCTTGGCAAGCCGGCAAGTCAGTCGGTGCGTGGCGCATAGCCCTTGTTGGTCTGGCAGCCGAAACGGTCACAGCGCTTGACTGTCAACGGCGCATTTCGAACGCGCTCCTCGTACTCCCAGCGCGCGCGCGCTTCCGCATGCAGTTCGGCTTTTCGCTTCGCCATGTTCCGCTCTTCCTGCTCTCTGATGCGCTGATTCGGATCGTGATCCAGGATGACGGGGCCGGCGCCAGTCTGCGGTTGCGCTTGCTCGGGCATCGGGGCTCGCACGGCCGCGCGACGGGTCGTCGCGCACATCGTTGCCGCAGGGCGCATCGCATTGACAGCCTGCCGTCCGATGCCTTCCACCAAGGCAGTTTCCACTTCACGCTCCTCCTGCGTTTATTGCTTTTCGCTTGGCGCTCGAGCTCCTATAGTTTACATAAGATAAATTGTGTGATCATTCTATGTAGCGGCTGAATAGTAATGTCGCGTTTTGGCCAAGTAGAAATGTCGCAAAGTCTGCGCCTCCCGGGGCCGAGTTTGAGGTGCAGGGATGACGATGCTGAACAACACCATCACGATGACGATGCGTGCGATGGTGCTGGCTTGCGCGGTGGGCGCCGGTGCGGCGCCGGAACGTCCGCGGCGGCATGCCCTCGGCGCGGCGTTGCTCGTCGTGATGCTTCTGTTCTCGTCCTTCGAGACGATTCGCCTCCTGCTCGATCGCTACTACCTGGCTTAGCAGACTGCGGCGCCTTCGACAGCGCGACGGTTTCTGCCGCGGGGAATCACAATCGGCGGTGCAGGCGGATCTGGCGAGTATCGGCAGCATGGGTTGCCGGCGTCTTGCTCCAGCCTCACTGAAGGAAACCCGACATGTTGAGCATCCGCGGCCTGCGGTCGGCCCACGCAGGCCCGTTCGACTTCGATCTCGGACACGGCGAGTGCGCAAGCATCGTCGGTCCGTCCGGCGTCGGCAAGAGCCTGTTCCTCCGACTGATCGCGGACCTGGACCCTGGCAGCGGCACGCTGACTCTGGAGGGCCGGCCGCGCGATGCGTGTCCCCCTGTGGCGTGGCGCCGTCAGGTCATCTATCAGGCGGCAGAGCCCGCGTGGTGGGAGCCGACGGTGCGCCCGCACTTCCTTGCCGACTCGATCGAAGCTGTTGAGGCCGTTGAGGCCGCCCTGCCCTTGCTCGACCTGCCCGCGGCGATTCTCGATGCCGAGGTCGCGCGCTTGTCGACCGGCGAGCGCCAGCGCCTGGCGCTGTTGCGCTCGCTCTCGCGCAAGCCCGCTGTTCTTCTCCTTGACGAACCTACCGCATCGCTCGACGAAGCGTCCACCTTGGCGATGGAAGCGCTGCTGAAGGCGCGCCTGCGCAAGGGGCTGTCCATCATCTGGGTGACGCATTCGACCCAGCAGGCGGCGCGCGTGAGCCAGAGCCGCTACGCGATGACACGTGAAGGCTTGCAGGCACTGTGAACACCGTCGTACACCTCGGCGCGCTCGACGTTGCACTGGCGGCGGCGCTGGTACTCGCCAGCGCGGTGGCGTCGCTGCTGCTGCATCTCGACCTGCACCGACAGGTCCTCTGGGCCGCGACACGCATGGTCGTGCAATTGCTGCTGGTCGGACTGCTGCTGCGCGCCGTGTTCAAGGCAGCCTCGCCGGCCGTGACGCTCGCGATCGTCGTTCTGATGATCGCCGCTGCCGCGCGCGAAGTGGCTGTGCGGCCGACCCGGCGCCTTCGTTCGGCGGGCAATCACCGTATCAGTGTCGCGGTCGTCGGCATTTCGAGCGTCACCACGGTCGCGCTGGCGCTCATGACGGCAATCCGCCCGCACCCGTGGTACGACCCCCGCTACGCGATCCCGCTGATGGGCATCGTGCTCGGCAGCGTGCTCAATTCGGCAAGCCTCGGCCTCGACAGCTTTCTGGAAGGCGTCGTGATCCGGCGTCCTGCGATAGAGGCTCAACTCGCGCTCGGCGCCTCCATCCACCAGGCATTGCGCGACCTGCTGAGATCGTCGATCCGGCGAGCGATGATCCCGATCGTCAACCAGATGTCGGCGGCCGGCATCATCACGCTGCCGGGAATCATGACGGGTCAGTTGCTCGCGGGCATGGACCCCATCGAAGCCGTCAAGTACCAGATCCTGCTGCTCTTCCTGCTCACCGGCGCAGGCGCCCTGGCCGCTGCGGGGGCGGTTTACCTGGCTGCACGCGCGATCACGGACGAGCGCCAGCGCCTCCGGTTGGACCGGCTGGCAATGAAGCAGGCCTGACCGGCCGAGTCGCGGGCACGTCGGGCCGACAGATCGGCCAAAACCCTACACATTCATTTCTTGCGGAGCGCATCCTTGGTCAATGCCGATGCCCTTGACTGCGAACCAGGCCAGTCTTTTCGAGGACCGCCCCGAGGACGGCGCGCCGGAAGGCTGGCGCTATGAGCCGGACTTCCTCGAGCCTGGGGAGGAAGCGTCGTTGATCGCATTCATCCAGCAGTTGCCTTTGGCGCCGATGCGCTACAAGCAGTTCGTGGCACGGCGGCGAGGCATCAGCTTCGGCGGCCACTACGACTTCGATGCCAACCGGCTGGAGCCCTCGCCGCCGCTGCCCGATGAGTTGCTGCCGCTGAGGGCGCGGGCCGCGGCATGGCTGGGTTGTCGGGCCGAGTGGTTCGTTCACGCTTTGGTTGCCGAGTACCGGCCCGGCACGCCCCTGGGCTGGCATCGGGACGTGCCGGACTTCGAGGATGTCGTGGGCATATCGCTCGGCGGCGAAGGCCAGATGGAGTTCCGTCGCTATCCGCCGCGGCCTCGATCCCATCCACTCGGCGGGCGGCTTCGGGTCACCCTTGCGCCACGCTCCATCTATTGCATGAGAGGCCCGGCGCGATGGGAATGGCAGCACGCCGTCGTCGCCTCCGATGCGCTTCGCTATTCGATCACGCTGAGGACGGCGCGCCGGCCGTCCGGCTTGCCGAGGCTCGCCTGAGACATGCATCCATCCATGAAGGGAATCACGATGACTGACAGCATCCCGAACAACCATCCGGCTCCGACACCCGAAGACTTGAAGAAAGCGGCCGATGCAATTCCTGAGGGACCGAATGTCGAGTACAGCCCGAACGAGTTGCAGGCAGCGAAGGGCGAAACGCCCCTGGAGGGCCCGCGTGCCGGAGACGAAGACGCTGAGGCTCGACTCAGTCCGAAGCCGACGAGCCCCACATCCGACGATGCCGAAGATGCCGAGGAAAAGGGCTGACGCGATACCTCGTCCCTCTCGATAGCTGGAGATCGCTGCCCGAAGGCACAGGCACAATCCGCGCCATGAGGCAATGGTTGCGTACGCAAGGTGGCTGGTGGCTCGCATGGCTGCTGGTCACGGGCGCCGGCGCGGTCTGGATCGCGCGCGCCGAGATCCAGCAACTGCACGAGGATTTCGAAGTCAACGGGCGCATCGCGCACCGGCTGATGAGCCAGCAAGTCGTGCAGTACGACGCCGTGCTCGCGACGCTCGCGCTGCTCGAGCCCATGACCGGTGCCAACCAGCCCGAGCGGCGGTTGCCCTCGGTGTATCCGTCGATCCTGGACGTGCAGCGGCGCGAGGCCGGTGCGTCCTGGGCGGACCCGGCCCTCGCGAAAGCCGAGTCCCGATCGCGCGAACTGCGGCGCCCTGAACTCGCGACGGCCGATTTCGCGAGCGGCCGATACCGCCTGGTCATGGGCGCGGTGCCGACAAGCTACGCCCTCGACATCGATCTCGCGACCGCCGTGCCCTGGCGCGACTGGCCGATGGACCCGAAGTCCAGTCCGGTTCGTGTGACGCTCGAAAATGCGGGGCAGTCCTTTGTGGTGCAGCCGGGGAATTCGACGGTGCCCGATGGCTGGCGCTTCGAATTCCGCAAGCCGTTGGCTTCCGAAAGCCAGTCTTTCGATCTCGTGGCGGAGCGCCTCGTGTCCTGGCGCGAAATGCCCTGGGGCCTGATGGCCGCATGGGCTGTCGCTGCGGGTGTCGTGCTCGGTGGCGCCTACACGCTGCTGCGCCAGCGCATCGCACGCCGGCGCGTCGAAGAATTGCTGCGACTCGGGCAGGTGGCGCGGCTCAATGCGCTCGGCGAGCTTGCGGCCGGCATGGCCCACGAACTCAACCAGCCACTGACAGCCATTCTGGCGAACACGCAAGCGGCCCAGCGACTGCTGAATGACGATCCGCCCGAACTGGCGACCGCGCGCACGGCCATGCGACACGCCTCGGAGCAGGCACGCCGCGCTGCGGACGTGATCGGCCGCCTTCGCCGGGTCATCGCAAGACCCGACCGGCAGGCAGAGACGCGGCCCATCGTGCTGCAGGAGGCGCTGCGCGGTGCGCTCCATCTTCTCGCACCCGAATTCGACCAGCGGGCGGTGACGCCGATCGTCGACGACACCACTCATGCGCCCGTCAAGGTGCGTGCAGATCCGGTCGCGCTCGAACAGATCCTGCACAACCTGCTGATGAATGCATTGCAGGCACTGGAGGAAATTCCCGCGAGTGATCGCGGCCTGCGCGTTTCCGCCAGCCGCGAAGGGGCACAGGGAGTGCTGGCCGTGACCGACAACGGACGCGGCATTTCGCCGGAAGCCCTGCCGCGCGTTTTCGAGCCCTTCTTCAGCACGCGAGAAGGCGGGCTGGGGCTCGGCCTGAGCCTGTGCGAAACGCTGGCCGTCGGCATGGGCGGCTCGCTCAGCGCCGAGGCAGCCTCGCCGCGAGGCGCGCGGTTCACGCTGCGGCTGCCGCTAGCGCTGCCGGCCAATGAACATGCTTCGCCGGAGCGGCACGCATGAGCCAGCCTCAATCGCCCCTCATCCACCTGATCGACGACGATTCGGCCGTGCGCGAGAGCCTCGCCCTGCTGATCGGCACGGTCGGCCTCCGCACTCAGGCTTGGGCGGAGCCGCAGGCTTTCATTGACGGCTTCGATCGCGGCGGCATCGGCGCCATTGTTCTCGACGTGCGCATGCCGGGCATCAGCGGCCTCACGTTGCTCGACACACTGATCGCGCAGGGCGTCGACCAGCCGGTGATCATGCTCACAGGCCACGCCACCGTGGACATGTGTCGGCGCGCCTTCAAGGCCGGCGCCGCGGAGTTTCTCGAAAAGCCCGTCGACGACGAGCAGTTGCTCGAAGCCTTGCAGCACGCGGTGCGGCAACACGTCGACTCGCGCGAGCGGAGCCAGGCCGACCAGGCGGCGCGTGAGCGCTTTCAGCAGCTTTCCGAGCGAGAGCGCGAAGTGCTCGGCTTCATCGTGACTGGCCTGACCAACAAGGAAATCGCGAGATCGCTGTCGTTGTCGCCGCGCACCGTCGAGACCCACCGCGCCAATCTGTTCGCGAAGCTGGAGTGCGATTCGCTCGCGCAGTTGATCCGGTGCTACGCCGTGCTGGTCGCCGCTCCGTAGTTCTACGGAGCTGCGGGCGTAGCCGCACGAATGGTCTTCGGGCCCGGCAATTTCTACAGTTGCCACGTCGTCGGCGGAATGCCGGCGCAAGCAACCCACCATCACCGGAGAACTCAATGCATTCGACCTTTCGCGTCGGCGGCCTCGCCGTCCTGCTCGCCGCTTCCGCTATGGCCGCGCAGGCGCAAGCCCAGGCGCCAAGCCCCGCCGTGCGCACCGAAAAGAGCATGTCCCTCGAACTCGCCAACCAGATCGCCGCCGCGAGCGTGGCCGCCTGCGCCGCGAACGGTTACGCGGTGGCCGCAACCGTGGTCGACCGCTCGGGCACCGTGCGTGCCGTGCAGCGCGCCGACAGCGCCGGTGCGCACACGCTGGCTGCCAGCGAGCGCAAGGCATGGACCTCGGCATCGGCCAAGACACCGACGCTCGCCATGATGGAAAACGCACAGAAGAACCCGGGCGCGGCCAACCTTGTCAACATTCCGGGCTTCCTGCTCTTGGGCGGCGGCGTTCCCGTGAAGTCCGGCAATGAAGTGATCGGCGCGGTCGGCGTGGGCGGGGCACCGGGCGGTCACCTGGACGAGCAATGTGCCAACGCAGCGCTCGAAAAGGTCAAGGGACAACTGGGCTGATCGCGACGCTTTTCAACCAGCGGTCAGTCCGGCTGCCTGCGCCCCGGCGATGCAGATGGCCTCGTCCTCGTCGCCGGTGCCGCCACTCGCGCCTATCGCGCCCAGCAGTTGGCCGGCAGCATCGCGGATCACCACCGCGCCAGTCTGCGGCAGAAATTTGCCGTTGGCCGTGGCGGCCAGTGCGACGAAGAAGTTGGGGTTGTCCTTGGCCCGCTCGGCCAGCTTGCGGCTGGCCACGCCCATGCCCACCGCGCCCCAGGCCTTGGCACGCGCGACGTCGAAGCGGAACATGCTGGCGCCGTCTTCGCTGGCAAAGGCCTTGAGGTTGCCTGCGGCATCGAGCACCGCAATTGCCATGGGCTGGTAGCCGGCTTCCCTGGACTTCTTCAAGGCGGCATCGATGATGGTCTGGGCTTGCTGCAGGGTAAGGCTGGACACGGGCTTTTCCTTTGCTTTATGGAGTGGCGTCGGAGCGCGCGAGGGCCCCAAAGCCATAGCGGTTCATGCTCGCAAAGGCGGGCATGGCAGGGTGCGGCACGAAACGCGTGTGGCAATCGAGCACGGCCGGCAGGCCTGAGGCGAGCGCACGTCGGATCGCAGGGCCGACCTCGGCGAGCGCTGTCACGCGCTCGCCGTGACAACCGAAGCCGCGCGCAATGGCCGCGTAGTCCGTCTCGTCGAGTGTTGTTCCAAGTTCAAAGCCAAGTGCATTGCGTTGCCCGGCGCGGATGATGCCCCAGGCGGCGTTGTTGTGCAGGATGCAGAGGACCGGCAGCCGATGGCGCCGTGCGGTATCCAGTTCGTTGAGCGTGAAGCCGAAGGACCCGTCGCCCGTGATGAGAGCAACGGCTCGTCCGGGCTGCTGCGCCTGCAACGCGATGGCATAAGGAAGCCCGAACCCCAGGTGGCTCATGCCCGGTTCATGGAAGCGCGTGCGCGCCTCCCGTACCGGTGTCAGGTCATTGCTCCAGAAGCTGGTGTGCCCGCCATCGAAAACAGCGAGGCAGTCTTGCGGCAGCGCCTGGCCGATGGCAAGTGCCAGAGCCGCAGGATGCATGGCTTGGCCAGGCTCGCCCTCCTCGCTCATGGCGACCAGGTGCGACTCATAAGCCGCGCGTGCCTGGCGCAGGCCCGGAAGCCACGCAGGGTCCACCTGCCGACCCAGATCCGCGTCGCTGACGGCCAGCAGATCGTCCAAGGCGGCGTTTGCGTCAGCCTGCAGCGCAACCTCGTGCAGCGCTGGCTGCCCGAGCGCCGAAGAGTCGATGTTGATGCTGACCAGCCGCTGCGAGCGCCGCACCAGCGGCCCGCGCTCGTCCCACATCCAGGATGACCAGCGGCATCCCACCGCCAGAACCAGATCCGCGCGCTCGAAAGCCAGGCGCACCGGCTCGCCGGCAATGAGACCTCCATGACCGATGAAGTGCGGGCTGTCGGATGCCACCACGCCCAACGCCATCTGCGTCGGTAGCACCGGGGCCTGCCAGCGTTGCGCCAGTGCGCGAACACTTTGGGCAGCGCCGCTCGCGATCACGCCGCCCCCCGCCACGATGAGCGGGCGCTCGGCTTGGCCCATGAGCGCTGCTGCCCGACGCGCGTCAGCGGCATCCGGCCGCACACGACCGAGAGCGCGATAGCGACAAGGCGAAGCATCGAACTCCGCCTCATCGAAGCTGCAGGGCTGGCTCAGCACGTCCTGGGGGATGTCCAGGTGCACCGGACCGGGCCGACCGCTCAAGGCTTCGCGAAAGGCCCGACGCACGAGCTCGGGCATGCGGCGCGCGTCGTGCACCACGGCGTTCCACTTGGTGAGGGAGCGGGTCATGGCCACTGCATCCAAGTCCATGAACATGCCAAGATGCGGATAGCTCGCTGCGCGATGCTGGTTCGTGGTGACGGCCAAGAGCGGCAGATTGTTGTTGAAGGCCACGCCCAGGCCGGAGATCAGGTTCAGGCCGCCCGGCCCCATTTCCCCCAGTGCCACCGCGATGCGTCCTGACGCGGCATGGACTGCGGCCGCCATCATGGGACCCGCAGCTTCGTGGCGCACGCCGAGGAACCGCATCTGCTCCTGCGCCGAGATGGCGTGCAGCAGCGGCCCGAGCTTGCCGCCGACGATGCCGAAGATGTCCCTCACCTGCTCCGCAAGCAGCAGCCGCACCAGCGCCTGGGCGCCATTGATCTGCAAGGCCACGTGCTAGTCCTCCGCAGTGAAATTGGTGGCCTTGACGATCGGTGCCCAGCGCTGCCGGTCCGCACGCACGAGGCGGGCGAACTCGTCGGCGCTCTGGTGCATCGGTTGCAGCCCGACCTTCGCCAGCGCCTCGACGAATTCAGGTGCCGCCAGCTCCTCGCGCACCAGCGCGTTCAGGCGCTGCACGGTCTCGGCCGGAGCACGCGCCGGCAAAAACCAGCCCAGCCATTCCTGAACCACGATGTCGGGGAATCCCTGCTCCACGAAGGTCGGCACTTCCGGCAAGAAGGGAGAGCGGCTCGCGCTCGACACCGCCAACCCGCGCAGCTTGCCAGCGCGGATATACGGCATCACTTCGCCCAGCACGCTCACGCTCACTGGCACTTGCCCGCCCAGCACGTCGTTGAGCAGCGGTGCGCCGCCGCGATAGGCCACCGCGGTGAGTTCCGCGCCGCTGGCCTTCTGCAGCATCATGCCGACGAAATGCAGCGCGGAGCCGGCCGCCGGCACGCCGTAGCTGGCCTGCGACGGATGGGCCTTGGCCCACGTCACGTAGTCCGCCACGGTCTTCACCTCTGCGGGCAAGCCTGGTCCGGCCGTTAGCACGAAGGCATAGTTGACGGTGCTCGTCACTGGCACGAAGTCGGCCAACGAGTCGTAGTTGAGCTTCTTGTAGGTGTTCGGATAGAGCGTCATCGGCGAACTGGGAATCTGCAGGATGGTCAGGCCGTCGGGTGCTGCGCGCTTGACGTATTCAACCGCGATGCGGCCGCCCGCCCCTGTCTTCGACTCCACCATCAGGTTCGCGGCGTACTTGCCACGCAGCTTCTCGGCCAGCGGGCGGGCGACGTGGTCGCCCATGCCGCCCGCCGGAAAACCGGAGACGATGGATGCGTTGCCGCTGAGTTGCGCCAGGGCACGTCCTGCGGGCACGAGCGCGGTCATTGCGGCGCTCGCCTGAAGAAGATGAAGGAAGTCTCTGCGATCCACGGTGTGTCTCCTGGGTCTGCTGCCCTTTGGCTGTCGATGCCCTGGATCGTGCGGCCTCCCGGGGCTGACGCGAATGGACAAATGCCACCGCGACAGGTAGTTTTCCGGCATCGATCTTTCCTGCCCCTCATGAAGCCTGCCACCGCGCCCCTGCTCGTTGTTCCTTTCCGGGAAGTCCGCCACGAACAGCCCGACGATTGCCTGCACTATGAGCCGGTGGCGGTGCGTGGCCATGAGATGGACTGGACGATTCCGGCACACCGCCACGAGGGCCTGCACCAGATCCAGTTCCTGGAGCAAGGCGGCATCAGCGGCACGGTGGACGCACGGCCGGTGCAGGCGACGGCACCCGCGATCCTGATGATCGCGCCCGGATCGATGCACGGATTTCGTCACACGCACGATAGCTCTGGGCACCAACTCACGATTCCCAGCGCCACCCTGCAACAGCTCTTGGGAGGCACTGGCCTGGCAGACACGGATCTCGGAAATTCTTTCGTGTTGACGGACCTGTCAGCCGAAGCACGAACGGAATGCACCACCCTCTTCAGCATGCTGGCGCGCGAGTTCCATGGTCAATCGCCCGGACGAGTTGCGGCCCTTTTGGCCGTCGCCACCCTGCTGGCGGTGCGATTGCTGCGCTTGCGGGTCGAGCACATTCAGAGGGCGCAGACGCCAGGTCAGCGCGACGTTCTGGTGCAACGCTTTCGCGCATTGGCCGAGCAGCATTTTTGCGAGCATCGCGACTTGCTCTTCTACGCTCAGGCACTGGGCGTGTCGGCCGATCACCTGAGCCGCTGCTGTCGCAACATGACGCGGCAATCGGCTTTGCAAATCCTCCATGAGCGCCTCATGCTCGAAGCACGACGCCTGATCGCCTACACACCCATGCCTGTTTTGGAGGTAAGTGCCGCTCTTGGCTATCAAGACCCGGCCTATTTCAGCAAGTTCTTCGCCCGGGCCGTCGGCCATTCGCCATCGGATTACCGCAAGTTGGCGACACAGGGAGTCAAGGCGCCCCCGGTAGGCGAGCCGCAGCGGCGCAGGTGACGCAACGGCCGGGGGTTGATAGGATCCGCACCTGTGACGCTTCAAGGACTCGCTCGCTTCGCCATCATTGCTCTCGTGCTTGCGGCGGCTTTGGCCTTCGCAGTGATCGCGCTCTGGGGCGACGGCGCTCCGCCAGGGACCACCCGCTCGTCGGCCCCGCCCAAGGCCATCCCGCTGGCCGTGCTCGGTGATTCCAACAGCCACTCCTATCAAGATCGCGTTTCCTTTCCGCTCGGCAGCAGCGAACGCGGTGGCGCACAGCGCGCCCAGACTTTCCAGTGGACCGAGGTGCTGGCGCGGCTGCGCGGCAACGAAATCGACCTTGGCCCCTGGGTGCGCTGGGGACGGCCATGGCCGATTGCCTGGGCCCGCGAAACCATCGGGCTCTTGCCGTCGCGCTCACCCATCAAGGAGGACTATCTCTACAACTTCGCCTACTCGGGCGCCGCCTGCCGGCACTTGATGGGGGAGCGCCGCGGACAGCCTTTTCGCCAGGCGCCGCGACTGGTGGCGCTCATGGACAAGAGTCCCGAGCAATGGCGCCGCGGCGTGGTCGTCATCAACATGGGTGCCAACGACTGGTATCCGACGCTGGACCTGCAGGCGAGTGATCCGTCGGCACCTCAACTGCGCAGCGTGATCGACTACTGCGCTCAGCAGATTCGAGAAGCCATCGATCTGATCCATGCATCGCATCCGTCCACCCGCATCCTGCTGACGGGATGGGGCAACGAAGCTGACGACCCCGAGAACTTCGGCAAGTACAGGGACGCCACCTCCATGGCCAACATCCGAAAGGCTCTTGCAGGTGCCAACGCCGAGCTTCGCAAGATCGCCGAGTCCGATCCGCGGCGGATCGCCTACGTCGACTATGACGCGTGGTTCATGCAGCGATGGGGACAAAGAGGCCCTGACGGCGAGCCTGACTACAAGACGGTGCAGATGGGCCCCAAGCTGCGCGTCACCAACACTGCCGGAGACACGCTCGACAACGCCCTGGTGGACGACCACCACGGAGGTACCGCATTCAACGCCATGTGGGCCCAGGCCATCGTGCAGTCGTTGCGCGAGAGCTTTGGGATCCCGCTGACGCCGATCAGCGATGAGGAATTGGTCCGCTTCGTCAACGCTGAACCCTGAACTCTGAAGGGACTCGCTGTCGGCGGGTCAACGCTCGTCCTTGGGCGTCAGCTGCCCCGCCGCACCGCCTGCCGTCGAGTTGCCGGCGCGCCCGGTGGACGCGCCTTCGTGCACTGTTCCGACGGTGGTCGGCTCTTCGCGCTTTGCCTGTGACGCGGGGTTCACCCTGAAAGGCTCGCCCACCGTCCCCGCACGCTTGCGAGTCTGCCGCTCTGTCTTCGTGTCCGTCTTTCGTGTCATCTTGAACTCCTTTCTCGTTGAATAGGCCGGCAGCAGCTGACTACAGTTCGCCGCGCAGGGCCATGGCCTTGACGCGATCGGCGGTGCGACATGCGATCGCCTGGATGGTCAGCGACGGATTGACGCCGCCCACCGTCGGAAATACGGAGCCATCGCAAATCCACAGGTTGCGGATGTCCCAGCATCGGCAATCGGCATCGACGACGCTGTGCGCGGCATCGGCGCCCATGCGCGCAGTGCCGTTCAGATGGCAGGTGTCGTTCTCCTGGCGCCACAGTTCGGTCGCGCCGCTCGCCTGCAGACTCAGCGACA
Source organism: Variovorax sp. 01N429 (assembly GCF_056399425.1). Lineage (NCBI taxonomy): Bacteria > Pseudomonadati > Pseudomonadota > Betaproteobacteria > Burkholderiales > Comamonadaceae > Variovorax > Variovorax sp. 01N429. The sequence goes on from NZ_JBFTRG010000014.1 coordinate 34,060, forward strand.
TGAAATCCAGCGCGTGCGCAATCATGGCGCGGTCGTTGGCGCCATAGGAGAAACGCACGCGCGGGATGCGAAGGCCCAGGGCGTCGCGCTCGTCCGCCAACATCACGCAATTGCGCTCGTCGGGCAGCACCTCGCCCACCATCTTCAGCCCGACGCTGTGGTTTGCCCGGTTCATTTCGTCGACCAGGGCCTGCCCCCAGAGGTGGCGCCCGCCCGAGAGTGTCTGGGCCCACGTCACCGGCAGCGGGCCCTGGCTCATGTAGCAGTAGCCGCCGAAGAAATCCTTGCCCTCGTCGACGTAGTTCCAGTGCTCCGTCAGCGCGAGACTGGGTGGTGCCTTGTACGAGCGGATCTCCTGTTTCATTTGTCCCCATACAGCCTGGTTCAGTTGCACCATCAGGTTTTTGCCGACGAGCCCGGAGCTGTTCGCAAGGCCATCGGGAAAGCTGCTGTTGGCAGAGTTCAGGAGCAGCCGCGGCGTCTCGATGGCGTAGCCGGCGACCACCACGTTGCGCGCACGCTGAAAGCGCCATCGCCCTTCACGGTGGTAGAGCACGCCGGTGGCTCTTGCGCCGTCGTCCACCTCGACGCGGCCGACCATCGCGAGGTCACGGATTTCCGCTCCGGCCGCGAGTGCGCGCGGCAACCACGTGACGAGCACCGACTGCTTTGCATTGGTGGAGCACCCCGAGACGCAGAAGCCGCGGTAGACGCACGGATGCGCCTTGCCGCGCGGCGCCGACAAGGTCGCCAGCGGTGTCTCGCTCCAGCGGATGCCAAGCGCCTCGGCGCCGCGCGCCAGTACCTCTGCCGCGGCATTCAGGGGATGCGCGCGATAGGGGTATCGCGGACGCGGCGGTCCCCACGGATAAGTCAACGGACCCGAGATGCAAAGTGCGCGCTCGACCTGCGTGTAGTAGCGCCACATCTCTCGCCAGTCGAGCGGCCAGTCCACGCCATAGCCGAGTGTGGAGTGGGCGCGAAACCATTCGGGTCGAAATCGAAGGGACACCATCGCGAAATGCACGGTGCTGCCGCCGACCGAGCGGCCCGAGTTGTTGGTGCCCAGCATGAGTGGGTTGTCGCCTTCGACGATGCGCTCGTCGTTCCAGAAGAGCTCGGCTTGGTGGTGCTCGTCCGACGCGAAGTCCTCCAGTGGCCGCCACCACGGACCCGCGTCGAACCCGACAACGGAGAAGCCCTCTTCCGCGAGGCGGCACGCCAGCGTGCCTCCACCGGCGCCGGTCCCGACGATCGCAAAATCGACGGGCTCGTCGTCTCTGTATTCGCGCATCGGTACCCAACCGCCCGGTGTGAAGACGTCAGGCGCGCGGCCGTCTCGTGCGCGCGGCCTCGTGTCTTCGCCGTCACCCCACATGGCGATTGCGCCATTGCACCGGAATGAGCTTGCCGTCGCCCTCCTCGGCCGCTTCCCACGGATCGCGGCCATCAGCCCGCAGGCGCACATAGCCGCGCGGTGATGCAGGTCCGCCGAAGCCCATCGCGCTCCAGGCGGACGGATGCGCGTAGTACGCGGACACGATGTCGGGCAGCAAGCGCCACGCAAAGAAGTCGGCCGGCGGAATGTCGCGCCAAGCATCGGCTTTGACCTCACCGCGCTCGACGCAAGCCAGAAGGGCGGTTGCCTCTTGCGGATCGAGGAAAGCAAAGTGACGCGCATGGCGCGCCAGTGCCTCAGTATCCAGTGCGTCGAGACCCAGGCGCCACGCTTCATCGCGCACCGGCAGCGAGGCGGGACGGAAGCCAGTGCCGCGCTTCGCCTCCAGCTCGGCGACCAGGATGGCCGCCGTGTCGATGCGCGGGCGCCGCGCCGGCTGCGGAACAACGCAATCGACCAACCTGCGCAGCGTGTCGCGTTGCCGCTCATTCAAGGCGCTTGTGCCTATGGGCTGCGCAATGCGATGCTCGATCACGCGGCGAGTAGCGTCGTTCCAACTGGGCGAGTCGCGCTTCGAAAGCACGTCATAGCCGGGAAAGCGTTCTTCACTCATGGCGGACCTCCCGCATCAACAACAGCACCCCGAGTGCCGCGATGGCAAGGCCGGTGAAGGCCGGCGGCGCCGGCAAGGGCGGCCCGGCCAGGAGGTTCTGGCGCCAGTTGCGCCAGCCGCCCATCCGTCGGGAGATGCCGAAGGCGTGCAGGCCGGCCCCAGCGAGTCCCAACGATGCGGTGGTGGCCATCAAGGCAGTCGTCGTTCGATGCGGCGCGCCTTGCGAAAGATCGCGCACCAGCGACGCCGCGGCCACCGGCGGCACTGCAATCGGAAGCCACATCGCGGGATTGTGGAACGCACCCCGGAAATGCAGCAGCGCGGCTTCGCCCACGGTGCCCAGAAGACCGACGGCCGAGATCCAACCGGTGGCGCGCACCAGCGACGTGCTGCGGGCCAAGCGGTCACCGGCCTCGCCGAACGCACCTGCGAGCACCAGCGCGGCGGGCGCACCGGCCGGGGCGCCGTAGAACAAATTGTTCCAGCGCGACTGGTGCGGCCGGTGCAGGATGTTCCACGCGTGGAAGCCCAGGCCGGCGAACCCTACCGCAGCGACTGCACGATGCAGGATGCGAGGGAGCTTGCTTCGAGCGCGCACTTGCCCAAGAGCGTTCCATGCCACGGAGGCGCTCGATGCGAGCAAAGGCAGCACCATCGCGGGATTGCGAAAAGAGCCGCGATAGTGCTCCATGGCGCTGTCGAGAAGAACAGAAACGCCAAGCATCAGCGCTCCGGCCCGAACAAATCTGCGGGCGCGATCCGCGTGCGCGGCATTGCCATGGGCCTGCGTTGCCATGTCTCATCGTCGGCCCGACGACGTCGGATGGGGTCGGAGGCAAGACCTGCATCGTGCAAGACGTGGACGACATTCCGAAGTTCGTCAGTCTTGTCCTAGCGTTTTGTCTGTGTGTGTCCATGGAAGGTCCTTCGCGCGCACGAGCAATTCAGGGCCGAGCTCGTCGATGCTGGCAACGCCGATCTGGCCCAGCGCATTCATCATTTCGCTGCGGAGAATCTCGAGCGCGCGAGCCGCGCCGTCGGCGCCACCCGCGCAGAGTCCATACAGCGGCGCGCGCCCTGCGAGCACCGCATCGGCTCCCAATGCGAGCGCCTTGAGGATGTCCGTGCCGCGCCGAATGCCGCCGGACATGAAGAGCAGGACGCGGCGCCCGACGATGCCCCGCGCGGCCGGCAGCACGTCGAGCGCGGACACTGCCCAGTCGAGCTGCCGGCCGCCGTGGGTGCCGAGCATGATGCCATCCACGCCGCTGTCGCACGCGCGCCGCACGTCGTCGGGATGCAAGACTCCCTTGATGAAGAATGGCTTGCGCCACCTGGACCGTATCCTCGCGACGGTGTCCCAGGTCAACGAGAGCGACATCTGGTCGCGGATCCAGAACGCGCTCTGAAAAAAGCCGCGCTGACTCTTCGGGATGAAATCGACCACGTTCGCGAACACGGGCATGCCGTGCGTGAGCAGCGTGGAGGCGAGCCAGTGCGGATGCATCGCGGCGTCGAAGACCGAAATGGCCGACGGCCGCGAGCGCGACACCCGCGTGCGCGCATCCCACTCCCGGTTGCCATAGATCTGCGCGTTGGTCGTGAGCACGAGCGCTTCACAGCCGCAGTCCTCCGCGCGCTTCAGCAACTCCTGCCAGACTTCTTCGCCGCCGAACACGTAGAGCTGCCACCAGTGCCGCAACCCGGGAACCCTGGCGACCTCGGCCATGTTGTCGTTGGACATGGTGCTCTGGATGAACGGAACGCCCGCGCGTGCTGCGCCTTCGGCCAGCGCGACGTCGGCGCCATGCACGAAGAGGCCGTTCAGGCCGGTGGGCGCGATGAACAGCGGCATCGCGGGCGGCCGACCCGCAATGTCGCGCTCGACACTGCGGTGCGCCACGTCGACGAGGGTTCGCGGCATGAAGCGCCATTCGGCAAACGCCTCGAGTTCGCGCTGCAGAGTGGCCTCATCCTCAGCGCCGCTTTCCAGGTACTCCAGCACGAAGCGTGGCATCCGCCGGTGCGTGCGTGCGCGCAAATCGTTGATGGTCAACGCTCTCTCCAGATCTGGCCCGCTGTAGTAGCTGCGGCCAGGCGCTGGGCACCGCGGGGCGGGATCGGATGGACGTTCTGGCATCGTCGTGGGGGTCACTCGCGGTCACCCGCTCATGCGATGAAGCGATCTTCCGTCGCCGGCTCGGGACGGCCGCGTAGGCCTGAGAGAACCGCCATGGTGGCGTCTTGTCCGACGCATCCCGTGGCGGGGTTCGGCCATAGGGGCGTACTTCGGAGGCGTTTGATGGACCGATGCCAGAACTCGCGCACTCTCATCACACCGCTTCGACGGGCGGCGAGCCCAAGGAGCGTCGACGCGTGGTCGTCGTCACCGGTGCTTCGGCCGGCGTCGGTCGCGCCATCGCGAAAGAGTTCGCCGGCCATGGCTGGCGCGTCGCGTTGCTGGCCCGAGGGCACGATGGACTGGAAGGGGCGCAGCGGGATGTGCAGCGGCTCGGCGGGGAAGCGCTTGTCATCCCCACGGATGTCGCCCGCGAGCAAGAGGTCGAGGCTGCCGCCGCACAGGTGGAAGCCACCTGGGGCTGCATCGACGTCTGGGTGAACGACGCCATGGCGACGATCTTCTCGGACGTGCTGCGCATCGCGCCGGAGGACTTCAGGCGCGCCACCGAGGTCACCTACCTCGGCGCAGTGTGGGGAACACTGGCCGCGCTGCGCCGGATGAAGCCGGCCCGTCGCGGATGCATCGTGCAGGTGGGTTCGGCCCTCGCGTATCGCTCAATACCGCTGCAGGCGCCCTACTGCGGCGCCAAGGCGGCGCTGCGCGGCTTCACCGATTCATTGCGCTGCGAACTGGCGCACGACGGCAGCAGCGTTCATGTGACGATGGTGCACCTCTCGGCTTTCAACACGCCGCAGTTCGAGTGGGGTCGCACGACCATGGACCGACGCCCCCGCCCCATGGGGAAAATCTTTCAGCCCGAGATCGCCGCGCGCGCCGTGTATTGGTCGGCCACGCACCGCAGGCGCGAGCTGTGGGTGGGCTGGCCGGCCGTGCAGGCGATTCTCGGAACACGCCTGATGCCGGGCCTGGCCGATCGGCTGCTGGGCCACTCCGCGGTGGATGGACAGCACACCGACGAACCCTTGCCATCCGGACGGCTCGACAATCTCTACGCCCCGGTGCCCGGCGACCACGGAGCGCACGGGCGCTTCGACGCGCAGGCTGTGCCGACGAGCGCGCAGCTGTGGCTCTCGACGCACCGAGGCTCGATGGCGCTCGCCGCTATCGCATTGGTGGCGTTCTCGGGCGCGGCGCTCGCTTGGGTGCATTGAACGCGGTCTCGACTCACCGGACTCACCACCGCAGCGCCGCGTTCCAGCGCCCGTACTGGTGCCGTACCGGGCCGCGAGGCAAGGCGAGGCCGATCAGTGCGGCGCCTGCAACCATCACTGCGACCGCGCCCGTCGGCGTCGCGCCTTCCAGGACCCACGGAGCGATGAGCAACCAGGCGCCGAACAATCCGTTGGCAAGCCGCATCGGTCGCACCACTTCGGCGAAGGCGCAAACCGAAACCGTGAAAACCAGCGAGCCCACCAGGTGATCGCTGTCGGCCATCGCCCCTGTATGGCCGAGGGACAGCCGCGTGAACATCAGCCAGATGCCAATCGACGCCGAAACAAGGAGCGCCAGCGGCAACGCCATGGCCTGTTCGTGCAATGCGCGCCAGCGGCCCTTGTTCATTTCGAGCGGCGGGGAGTCATCGGTGCTGCCGCCTTGGACCACCCCGCCATGCCAGAAGACCGGCCACAGCCCCACGGCGCAGGTTCCCCATTGGGCCCAGCGCTGGCGAAACCAGAGCGACAGGCTGCCGAAGACGATCATCGCAACGCCGCTGGCCATGTCGCTCCACGCCATCCACTGCAGGCGCTCGGCGATCGGCTGCAGCCCCCGCGACCGAGTCACCTCCGCAACGCGTACCGGAAGCTCGCCGACCTGCGGCATGCCGAAGGTCACGGGTGACGTGAGCAGCCAGATCCCGAGCAGGACCACGCCGAAATGGACCCAGAGCAATTGTTGATGTTGCGCGCGCATGCCCTCCATGTGGTGCTGCATTTCGCTTTGGTGTGCCGCATCCATGGCGCATCCTTTCAGCGGCAGTGAAGAGCCAGCCGGTCACCGGGGCCGATCAGCTGCACGCTGTCATTGCCGCGCGGGGTCCTGCTTGCAAGGTGCGGCGGAGCCAGCGCAGTTGTCTCCGGGCGATCGCGCCGATGGAGCCGATGGAGCCTGGCGAGGCTTGCTGCCGTTGCGGTTGCCTTTGCCATTCGAACTGCCGTCGCTTGCGCCGGCATCGGCAGGCGGCTTCTCCACCATGCCTGGATCGACGTCGCGAGGCGCGGGCGCAGGCTGGGTCATCTGTGGATCCGTCCTGGCAGGCGGCTTGACGATCATGTGCGGGTCGGTCTGGGAAGGCGGCGCCTGTTCGCGGGCCGGCTGAGCGTGAACGGCCGCAGGCCATGGCGCGGCGAGGCTCAATGCCGAAACCGCGAATCCGGCCGCCGATCCGAACCGGGCAGCGCGGACCGACAACAACTTGGGCAGCATCCTGTTGTCCCTGCGAAGCCTCACTCGTTCATCGTCGGTGTCTCTGTGGGCTGCGGATGAACGTTCGTGTAGGCATTCTTCACCGGCGGTCGTCCTTGACGACGAGCAACTGGCGCGTCAGGCTCGATCGGCTCGCGCGGCCGCAGTCTTCTCCGACGGGATCGTCATCTTCGTCTTCGTCGACCGGGGAAGCCGGGGTCGCTGGATCGTCTTCGATGCGAGCATCCAAAGCTCTGAATTGAAGGCTCGGTGCGTCCTCGAAGTCAGGCTGGGGTATGGCAATCGACATGATGAGCACTCCTTCCAACTGTGCATGCAGACAAGATACGTTGGCGGGATTGCACGCGCTGTAGGAAGCCGCGCGCGGCACAGAGTCACAGAATGGCGCTTGGACGCGTCGATTGGTCCTACGGATGCATCCGCGGCTTGACCGCCTTCGATACCCGAAGCGCCCCTGCGCGGGCCGGAAAGAGCAAAAAAATATCGGTCGACATGGGGAAATGCAGTTGCGGCCCGGGTGGCGACGCTCCTACCATGCGTCCAAAGGTGCGCGAAACCAAGCGAAACCAACCTCGAGACAACGGGTGCCAAGCCAACGATGGCTGGGTGCCCGGCGAAGGAGAGATGCCGATGAAGCCGGACCTGGAAGTTGTTCAGATAGGACGAGCGCAATCCTTCAAGGCTTGGGAGCACGGCTATCCGTTCCGGACCGTTCGGTGGCACTTCCACCCCGAGTGCGAACTGCACCATGTCGTCGCCACGACCGGCCGTTATTTCGTGGGCGATTTCATCGGCGAGTTCGCGCCGGGCAACCTGGTGCTCACCGGGCCCAATCTCCCGCACAACTGGGTCAGCGACGTGCCTTCAGGCGCCTTCGTGCCTCTTCGTGGGCGCGTCCTTCAGTTTGGTGAGCAGTTCATCCGCGATGCCGCCACGCTGCTGCCCGAACTCACGGCATTTCTTCCGGTGCTCGAAATGAGTCGGCGTGGCGTCCTGTTCACGCCGGAGACAGCCGCTTTGGTGGGGCCGATGATCAAGGAACTCATCGGTGCGACCGATATTCGCCGCATCGAACTCTTCGTGTGCATCCTGGGCACGCTGACCCGTGCGCAGGGAAGCAGCCGCGCGCTGACCAGCAGCGCGTACCTGCCCGATCCATCGGGCTTCATGGCCACCGGAATCAACGAGGCGCTCGAATACATCCGCGATCACCTGACCGAATCCTTCGGCGAGAAGGAGTTGGCTGCGATCTCGCGGCTCACCCCCAGCGCGTTCTCGCGCAGCTTCCGCCGCCACACAGGGATGGCGCTCAGCCGCTACGTGAATCGGCTCCGCATCAATCTCGCCACGCAGCTGCTCATGAGCGGCGAATCGGCCTCGGTTGCGGACATCTGTTTTGCCGCGGGCTTCAAGAACATCTCGAACTTCAACCGGCAGTTCCTCCGTGAAAAGGGCATTCCGCCTTCTCGCTTCAGGGCCTTGCTTGCGGAGAACTCGGTCGTCGCGAAGGCCGCCTGATCGATTCGCAAACCCCACGGCATTTTTCAATGTGCCGAGATCGCAAAAAAAGGAGACAGTCCATGACCCAGCTATCCAACCCCATCGCGGCAGCAAGCTTGCTCGCATTCGGCCTCCTGGCCTCTACAGCCACCTCCGCGGCGCCGTCGGGCACGGTGGCGTTCCTGATGCCCGACCAGGCATCGACGCGCTATGAACAACACGACTATCCGGGCTTCAAGGCAGAAATGAGCAAGCTGTGTCCGGAGTGCAAGGTCCTCTATCAGAACGCAAATGGCGATGTCGCGCAGCAGCAGCAACAGTTCAACTCGGCCTTGTCTCAGGGCGCGAAGGTCATCGTGCTCGACCCGGTGGATTCCACGTCCGCGGCCTCGCTGGTCAAGCTCGCGCAGAGCAAGGGCGTGAAGGTCATCGCATACGACCGCCCCGTGCCTTCGACGCCGGCCGACTACTACGTCTCCTTCGACAACGAAGGCATCGGCAAGGACATCGCGCAGTCGCTCGTCAAGCATCTGAAGGACAACAAGGTGCCCACGGACAAAGGCGGCCTCCTCGAAGTCAACGGCTCGCCCACCGACGCTGCCGCGGGGCTGATCAAGAAGGGCATCCACGCTGGATTGCAAGGCAGCGGCTACAAGACGCTGGCCGAGTTCGACACGCCGGAATGGGCGCCCCCCAAGGCCCAGCAGTGGGTCAGCGGACAGATCACCCGCTTCCCGTCGCAGATCGTGGGCGTGGTGGCAGCCAACGACGGCACGGGCGGCGGTGCCATCGCGGCCTTCAAGGCAGCCGGCGTGAATCCGGTGCCGCCGGTCACGGGCAACGACGCGACCACTGCGGCTCTTCAGTTGATCATCGCCGGTGACCAATACAACACCATCTCCAAGCCGAGCGAGATCGTGGCGGCTGCTGCCGCGAAGGTGGCCGTCGGGTTCCTTTCGGGCCAGCAAGCGGCGTCGGAGGTGAAGCTCTACGACACGCCGTCGCAATTGTTCAAGCCTGCGGTCGTGACGGCGGAGAACCTCAAGGCGGAGATCATCGACAAGAAGATCGCCACCGCGAAGGAACTGTGCACCGGCCGCTATGCGCAAGGTTGCAAGAAGCTTGGGATTGCCGACTGAGTTTGGGACTTTGTGACGTCGGATATGGAGCAGGTTCCCAAGCAATGACTGATGCCAAGCGTCCCCGAAGCTCCCCAGGTGAACTGGTACTGAGCCTTCGCAACATCTCCAAGCGGTTCGGGGCGGTCTCCGCGCTGACGGACATCGACCTCGACGTACACGCCGGCGAAGTGGTCGCCCTGGTGGGCGACAACGGTGCGGGCAAGTCGACGCTCGTCAAGGTGCTGGCCGGCGTGCACCAGCCCACGGCTGGGACGATCACGTTCGGCGGCCGCGAGGTCACGCTGAACGATCCTGCCGCGGCACTCGACCTGGGCATCGCGACGGTGTTCCAGGACCTGGCGCTGTGCGAGAACCTCGACGTCGTGGCGAACATCTACCTGGGACGCGAACTCCAGCCGTTTCGCCTCGACGAGGTGGCGATGGAGGTCAAGGCCTGGACGTTGCTGAACGAACTCTCTGCCCGCATCCCGGATGTGCGCGACGTGGTCGCATCGCTTTCCGGTGGCCAACGCCAGACGGTCGCCATTGCGCGCTCTCTCTTGCTCGATCCTCAGTTGATCATGCTCGACGAGCCCACCGCCGCCCTCGGTGTCGCCCAGACCGCTGAAGTCCTGAACCTGATCGAGCGGGTGCGCGACCGGGGCCATGCGGTGATCATGATCAGCCACAACATGGAGGACGTTCGCGCCGTCGCGGATCGCATCGTCGTGCTGCGGCTGGGCCGCAACAACGGCGTCTTCTATCCCGACTCTTCCAACCAGGAGTTGGTGGCGGCCATCACCGGAGCGACGGAGAACTCGGTCTCGCGCCGTGCATCGCGCCGGCTGGAGCAGCCGCACGTGCAGAGCCAGGAGGCACCATGAGCACGAAAGAACAGGCCGCTGCACCGCCGCCCAAATTGCTCGACCGCAGCGACGTGCGGGTGAAGCACGCCGAAGGCTTCGCGGGCCAGGTCTCGGCGCTGATCGAGCGCATCCGCTCGGGGGATCTCGGATCTCTGCCGGTCATCGTCGGGCTGATCCTCATCTGTGCTGTCTTCACCACCCTGAACCCGGTCTTCGTGTCCGCGGACAACCTCGTCAACCTGCTGTTCGATTGCTCGACGACGGGGGTGATCGCGCTGGGTATCGTCTGCGTGCTGATGGTCGGGCAGATCGACCTTTCCGTTGGCTCAATGAGCGGCTTCGCCTCGGCACTCGTCGGCGTGCTTTGGGTCAACCTGGAGTGGCCGCTGGCTGCGGCCATCGTCTGCGCGCTGGCCGTCGGAGGGCTCATCGGCGCGCTCTATGCGCTGCTGTTCAACCGGCTGGGCATGCCGAGCTTCGTCGCCACGCTGGCCGGCCTGCTCGCCATCCTGGGCTTGCAGCTCTATCTGCTCGGCAACAGCGGTTCCATCAACCTGCCGTATGGCTCAGCGATCGTCGACTTCGGCCAACTCGTCGTGATCCCGGCCGTCGTCTCGCATGTGCTGGCGCTGTTGCCTGGCGTGATGATGTTGTGGATGGGCTTGCGCACGCGCGCGCGCCGGCAGGCCGCGAACCTTTCCGCGTCTTCGGTGAGCAGCCTGGCGGTACGCGCTATCGCCATCACCGTTCTGCTCGAGGCGGTCGTCGCCTACCTGAACCAGGGACGGGGCGTTCCGTTGATGTTCGGCCTCTTCGTCGCTCTCGCGGTGGCAATGGACTATGCGCTGCGACGCACTCGCTGGGGACGATCTATGACTGCGGTCGGCGGCAACCGCGAGGCTGCGCGAAGGGCCGGCATCAATGTACGCATGATCTTCACCAGCGCGTTCGTGCTGTGCGCCACTCTGGCAGCGCTCGGCGGTGTGCTGAGCGCCGCCCGCCTGGCCTCGGCAAGCCAGCAGGCAGGCACTGGCGACGTCAACCTCAACGCGATTGCCGCTGCCGTCATCGGCGGCACCAGCCTCTTCGGTGGCCGCGGCAGCGCCTATTCGGCCGTGCTCGGCATCATCGTGATCCAGTCGATTGCAAGCGGCCTGACCTTGCTCAACCTGTCGTCGTCGCTGCGATACATGATCACCGGCGCTGTGCTGGCGATCGCCGTCATCGTCGACTCGCTGGCGCGGCAGTCGCGTCTGTTGCACGGCAGGTCCTGACCCACTCCGGAGACTCGCACCATGACGGAATCCCTGAAGGGCCGCGTCGCGGCCATTACCGGCGCGGCGTCGGGCATCGGCCTCGAATGCGCGCGCGCGCTGATCGAAGCCGGAGCCAAGGTCGTGCTGATCGACCGCGACGGCGACAAGCTGGCGCAGGCATGCGCGCAACTCGGCCCCGATGCGTTGGCGCTGCAGGTCGACCTGCTCCAGCCGCAGGAGAACTCGTCATTGCTGCCCCGGATCATCGCGCTCGCGGGCGGCCTTCACATCTTTCACGCCAATGCGGGCGCGTATGTCGGCGGCGATGTGGTCGAAGGCAATCCCGACGAGTGGGACCGGGTCATCAACCTGAATGTCAGTGCGGCGTTCCGTTCGGTGCATGCGGTGCTTCCGCACCTGGTCGCGCAAGGATCGGGCGACATCGTTTTCACCAGTTCGATCGCCGGCATCGTCCCCGTGGCGTGGGAGCCGATCTACACGGCATCCAAGTTCGCGGTGCAGGCCTTCGTCCACACGACTCGCCGGCAGCTTGCCAAGCACGGCGTGCGCGTCGGTGCGGTGGCCCCGGGGCCGGTCGTGACCGCTTTGCTCGACGATTGGCCCAAGGCCAAGATGGATGAAGCGCTCGCCGCCGGCAGCCTGATGCAGCCGAAGGAAGTGGCCGATTGCGTTGTCTTCATGCTGACGAGGCCGCGCAACGTGACCGTTCGCGACATCGTCATTCTTCCGAACAGCGTGGATCTCTGATGGCCTCGACGACGACTGCGATGCAACGCGACCACGTCATCGGCGTCGACGTGGGCACCGGCAGCGCGCGCGCCGGTGTGTTCGACAGCGTGGGGCACATGATCGCTTCGGCCCAGCGCGACATCCACCTGTTCCATGCGCCGGGTTCCATCGTCGAACAGTCGAGCAACGAAATCTGGAACGCCGTGTGTGCATCGGTGCGCGAGGCGCTCGCAGTTTCGGGAATCGCGCCTGACCGGGTGGCCGGGGTCGGCTTCGACGCGACCTGCTCGCTGGTCGTCGTCGGCGAAGGCGGCCGGCCACTGCCGGTGGGGCCCAGTGAAGACCCCGAGCGCAACATCATCGTATGGATGGACCACCGCGCAGTGAAGCAGGCGGAGCGGATCAATGCCGGCGGCCATGACGTGCTGAAGTATGTCGGCGGGCGGATTTCACCCGAGATGGAAACGCCGAAGCTGCTGTGGTTGCTGGAGAACAAGCCCGAAGTCTTTGCCGACGCATCGCACTTCCTGGATCTCACGGATTTCCTCACGTGGCGGGCCACAGGCGACCTCGCCCGCTCCACCTGCACTGTGACTTGCAAGTGGACTTACCTCGCACACGAGGACCGCTGGGACCCGGGCTATTTCCGCTCGATCGGCCTGGGCGTGCTGGCGGATGAAGGCTTCGAACGCATCGGGCGCCACATCGTCGCGCCAGGGACTTCGCTCGGGAGCGGACTGACGCCGGTCGCTGCGGCCGAACTGGGCCTGCGCGCGGGAACGGCCGTTGCCGCCGGCGTCATCGATGCGCATGCCGGCGGTATCGGCACGGTCGGCGTCGGCGGCGATCCCTTCGCTTCCTTGGCGTATGTCTTTGGCACGTCGTCCTGCACGATGACCAGCACCCGCGAGCCGGTCTTCGTGCCCGGCGTGTGGGGGCCCTATTTCTCGGCCATGGTGCCGCAGACGTGGCTCAACGAGGGCGGGCAGTCGGTCGCGGGCGCCGCCATCGAGCAACTGTTGTCGATGCATCCGCTGGCCCCCGAAGCGCGGCGCGAGGCTGAGGCTGCGGGGCAATCCTTGCCGACGCTGTTGGCGGGGCTCGCCGCGCAACATTCTCGCAGCCTGTCAGAGGTGGTCGGCCTCGCAGCCGGTCTGCACGTGGTGCCGGAGTTTCTCGGCAATCGCGCGCCGCTCGCGAATCCGCATGCGAGAGCCGTCATTGCCGGCCTTGGCATGGAGCGCGACATCGACAGCCTGGTCGCGCTCTACATCGCCGGCATCTGCGGCATCGCCTACGGACTGCGCCAGATCATCGAAGCCCAGGCCGCCGCCGGTGCGCCCGTCGAGCGCGTGATGATCAGCGGCGGCGCGGGCCGGCTCGATCTGGTGCGGCAATTGCTCGCCGACGCCACCGGCAAGCCCGTGATCGCCATCGAGGCGGAAGAGCCGGTCCTGCTCGGCGCTTCCATGCTGGGCAGCGTGGCGGGTGGCTTGTTCGGCGATATCGAGAGTGCGATGGCCGGCATGTCGAGGATCGGCAGGGTCTTCGAGCCTGAGCGCGGGACCATTGCCGAGACCCATCAGGCGCGTTTCAGCGCCTTCGAACAACTGCAGCGACTCGCCAGCAGCTTGCACGGATGAGGATGCGTCAGCCCACCATTGCCTATCCGAACGATTCGACCATAGCGCGCACTTCCTGCCGCGCCTGCGCTTGCAACTGCGCCAAGTCCAGCCCGGGAATGGCATCGTCCTCCGCGATCACATCGCCGGCGCACAGCAGCCAGCGCAAGCGCGGTCGGCCCCCGCTGACGATGGGGCCGATCGCGGGGTCGTGCAGTCCGAAGTAGCGAGGGTCGTCCAGGCTGTAGACGGCGAGGTCGGCCGCCTTGCCCACTTGCAGCGCGCCCACGCCTTCGAAGCCCAGCACGCGTGCGCCGCCGCTGCTCGCCCAGTGCACGAGCTGCTCCACCGTCACCGCGTCGGCGCCGGTTTCGCCCTCGCCTTCCGGATGCGGCTTCGCTTGCGCGCCAGCCTGCGCTCGGTGAACCAGCCACGCGAAGTGCAGCTCGCTGATCATGTCGGCCGCCTCGTTGGATGCAGCCCCATCCACGCCGATGGACACCGGCGAACCGAGCCGAGCCAATGCGGGAGCGGGTGCGATGCCATCGGCCAGGCGCGCGTTGCTCTGCGGGCAGTGCGCGATGCCGGTGCCGGTTTCGCCCAACAGCCGCATCTCGCCCGGCTGGAGGTGCACCAGGTGCGCAAGCCATACGTCCGGTCCCAGCCATTCGTTCTCGGCGAGATATTCAATGGGCAGGCATCCGTGCACTTCGCGGCAGTATTCGTAGTACGCCACCGATTCGGACATGTGACTATGCAGCGGAATGCCCATCGCGCGAGCGGCCCGTGCAGCCACCTTCAGCTCTTCCTTGCGCAGTGAGACATGCGCCGAGGTGGGCGCCATTGCCACACGCGTGCGTGCGCCCGGGCCGCTCTGGTGGTGGCGCGTGACGGTGCGCTCCACGGCGGTGAGCATCTGGTCGAGCGTCTCCGGTTGCTGGTGCAGGCGTTCGCTGTCTTCGAGCTTGCGCGTGACGGTGCTGCCGCCGCGCAGCAGCATGAAGCGCAGCCCCAGGGCATCGGCTTCCTCGAACAGCAGCGCCGCCGCATCGTGCTCGGCGCCGGGCTGGAACAGATAGTGATGGTCGGCCACCGTCGTGCAGCCGGAGCGCAGCAGTTCGACCAAGCCAATGCGCGCGGCGAGCCGCATGCGCTTCTCGTCGAAGCCGCGGCGCAGCGCGAAGGGCACGGCCTGCAGCCAGGGGCTGAGCGTCAGGTCGATACCCGCCGGCACGCCCTTGAGCAGCGACTGGAACAGATGGTGGTGCGTGTTGACCCACCCCGGGTAGATCACGCAGTCAGTGGCGTCGAGCACCCGTTCTCCATCTTCTGGCGCAAGGCCCCGGCCCATCTCCGCGATCAAGCCATTGGCAATGCGCAGGTCGGTCGCGCTGCTGCGCGCCGCGTCGCCGGGCATGCCTGTGAGCACGGCCTGCGCATGTCGAATCAGGACTCGCGATGTTGTCGTTGGCATGCTAGGGCTTTGGCAGCAGGCCTTCAACGCCGCGCACCAGGTAGTTCATGTTGGCGAGATCGGCTTCGGAGATGGTCTGGCCCGCGGGCACGCGCACCTTGCCGTCCTGGTCGATCACCGGGCCGGCGAAGGGCTGCAGCCGGCCTTGCGCGATGTCCTCACCCATCTTCGTCACCTGCGCACGCACGTCGGGGGGGATGGCCGGGTTGAGCGGCGCGAGCTTGATCATTCCTTCGCGCATGCCGCCTTGCACGTTGCCAGCCTTCCAGCGGCCGGCCAGCACGTCCTCGACCACGTTGATGTAGTAGCTGCCCCAGGTCTGCACCACTGAAGTCAGGTTGGTCTTCGGACCGAACTTCGAAACGTCGGAGTAATAGCCCAGCGTGTAGACGCCCTTCTCCTCGCCGGTCGTGACGATGGACACGCCGGATGTTGCGTAAGCCACGACGTCGACGCCCAGCTTGATGAGCGCATTCGCTGCATCGCGTTCCTTGCCCGGGTCGTACCACGCATTGACCCAGATCAGGCGCACCTGCGCATTCGGGTTGACGCTGC
This sequence comes from Variovorax sp. 01N429, assembly GCF_056399425.1. Classification (NCBI taxonomy): domain Bacteria; kingdom Pseudomonadati; phylum Pseudomonadota; class Betaproteobacteria; order Burkholderiales; family Comamonadaceae; genus Variovorax; species Variovorax sp. 01N429. The sequence goes on from NZ_JBFTRG010000014.1 coordinate 49,843, forward strand.
GCATGCCCTGGGTGAAGGCGTTCACGCCCTGCAGCACCTCGGGGATGGGGAAAGCGCCCACATAGCCTACCGAGCCGGACTTGCTCATGTGCCCGGCGATCACACCTTCAAGGTAGCGGCCTTCGTAGTAGCGCGCGTTGTACACGCCCACGTTGGCCGCGGTCTTGTAGCCGGTGCCGTTCATGAAGATCACCTTGGGGGCCGTGCGCGCCACCTTCAGTGTGGGCTCCATGAAGCCGAACGAGGGTGTGAAGATGAGCTGGCAGCCGTCCTGCACGAAGTTGCGGATCACTCGTTCAGCGTCCGGTCCCTCGGCGATGTTCTCGACGTATTTGGTCGTGATCTTGTCGCCCATCGCGGCGACCAGTTCCTTGCGGGCGAGCTCATGCTGATAGGTCCAGCCGCTTTCGCCGATGGGATTCGAATAGAGAAAGCACACACGCAGCGGCTCGGCCGCAGCTACCGAACCGCTGAGTGCGGCCAGGATCCCGGCGCCGAGTGCGACTCGGCCGAGAGCGCGGCGCAGCCGCGGCAACATGAAAGCGTTCATCGTCATCTCCGTTGGGTTGTGGAAAGCAAGCGAAAGAAGCGCTCAGCGCTCGGGCCGGTAGGGCTGTCCGAGAGAGGCTGGCGAGTTGAGCCGGATGGTGGCCGGGTTGCGCGAGATCAGTACCAGCACCGCGATCGTGGCCAGATACGGCAGGGCCGTGAGCCACTGCGCAGGCACCTCCAGCGACATTCCGGAACCCTGCACGAAAAGCTGCGACACCAGCACGCCGCCGAACAGATAGGCCCCCAGCATCACGCGCCAAGGCCGCCATGTGGCGAACACCACCAGCGCCAGCGCGATCCAGCCGCGGCCAGCCACGATGCCCTCGGCCCATAGGGGCGTGTAGAACACCGACAGAAACGCACCACCCAATCCCGCCATGGCGCCGCCGAAGGCGACCGCTGCATAGCGGATCGCGATCACCGGATAGCCCACCGCGTGCGCGGCCGAAGGCGATTCGCCGACCGCGCGCAGCACGAGCCCCGGACGGCTGCGGTCGAGGAACCAGGCCACGCCGGCCACCAGTGCCCATGACACGTAGACCAGTGCGGGCTGATTGAACAGCGCTGGCCCCACGAGCGGCAGATCGGCAAGGCCCGGGATGTGCAACGGCGGCACCGCGTTCAGCGGCGCCGATTCGTAAGGCTTGCCCAGGAAGGCCGACAGGCCCACGCCGAAGATGGCGAGCGCGAGCCCCGAAGCGACCTGGTTGGCCTGCATCGTCAGGCTCAGGTAGCCGAACATCAGCGACATGGCGCAACCCGCTGCCATTCCCACTGCCGCTGCGGTCCAGGGGCCGGACCCGCCGTGCGCCGCCGCGAAAGCCGCAACTGCGCCGACGGCCATCATGCCTTCGGCACCCAGGTTGAGCACGCCCGAGCGCTCGACGACGAGCTCGCCGACGGCCACGATGATGAGCGGCGTGCCCGCGACCAGCGTGGCCGCCACCACCGACGAGATCAGCGACGCATCCATACCCGCTCCTTCCATGCGCTGCGCTCCCAGCGCAGCCGATAGCCGATGAACAGCTCCGAAGCCAGGAGGAAGAACAGCAACATTCCCTGGAACACTTTCGAGATTGAAGAAGGCAGGTTCAACTGCTGCTGAGCCTGTTCTCCGCCCAGGAAGAGCAGCGCCATCAGCAGGCTCGCGAAGAAGATGCCTACCGGGTGCAGACGGCCAACGAAGGCGACGATGATCGCCGCGAAGCCGTAGCCGGCCGAGATCTGCGCCGTGAGCTGGCCCATGGGGCCGGCCACCTCGGTCATGCCGGCAACGCCCGCCAGGCCGCCGCCGATCAGCAGCCCCAGCCAGACGGCACGCCGAGCCGAGAAGCCCGCATAGCGCGCCGCATCGGCTGCCTGCCCGCCCACCTGCATCTGGAAGCCCTGGAAGCTGCGCTGCAAGAACACATAGCCGGCCGCAAGCATCACCAGCGCGAGCAGAAAGCCCGCGTGCAGGCGTGTGCCTTCGACGAGCACGGGCAGCAGGGCACTGTCCCCGAAGCTGCGCGTCTGCGGAAAGTTGTAGCCGTTCGGGTCCTTCCACGGCCCGTATACCAGCCATGAAGCCATCAGTTGCGCGACATAGACCAGCATCAGCGACGCCAGGATCTCGTTGGTGCCCCACCGATTGCGGAGCCATGCCGGAATGGCGGCCCACAGTGCGCCGCCCAGTGCGCCCGCCAGCACCATCGCCGGAAGCGCCCACGGTGCGGCATGGTCGCCGACTTGGAGGCCCACGCCGGTGGCGAACAACGCGCCCACAATGAACTGGCCCTCGGCGCCGATGTTCCAGACGCCGGCACGAAATCCCGCCGCCAGGCCCAGGCCGATCAGCATCAGCGGCGTTGCCTTGAGCAACAGTTCGCTCCAGCCGTACAAGTCACCCAGGGGCGCGAGAAAGTAGACGCGCAGGCCGTGAAGCGGGTTCTGCCCCAATGCTGCGAACAGCGCCAGGCCGCCCGCCAACGTGAGCAGTACCGCCAGCAGCGGTGAAAGCCAGCGCATGAGCCGCGAGGACTCGGGACGCACTTCTAATCTAGGCCACATGACGCACCTCCTCTTCCGAGCCGTTCGTGGCACACGCTGCTGCCGCGCCGCCTTCGGGCCACATGCCGCTCATCCACAGGCCGATGGTTTGCGCATCCGTTTGCTGGGTCGGAACGGCGGGCGAAAGACGGCCGTTGGCGATCACGGCGATGCGGTCGCACACCTCGAACAGCTCCTCCAGTTCCTCCGATACCACCAGCACTGCGGCACCCACGTCGCGCAGTGCCACGAGCTGCTGGCGGATGAAGGCCGCGGCGCCGACGTCCACGCCCCAGGTGGGCTGCGCGGCGACCAGCACCCGTGGCTGCTGCAGCAGTTCACGGCCGACGATGAACTTCTGCAGGTTGCCGCCCGAGAGCGAGTTGGCGGGCGCCTGCGCACCGGAGCACTTGACGTTGAAGCGATCGATGCAGCGCTGCGCGAACTCGCGTACCGCCTCGCGCCGGATCAGTCCATGGCGCAACAGGCCCTGCCGATGCGCCGTGAGCAGGAAGTTGTCGGCGAGGCTCATGCCCGGCACCGCGCCACGCCCCAGACGTTCCTCAGGCACGAAGCCCAGCCCGCGAGCCCGCCGCGCCGCGCTGCCCAGATGGCCCACGGGCTTTCCGACAAGGCACACCATGCATGACGAGCCAGTGGGCAACGGCGCTTCGCCGGAGATGGCGCGAAGCAACTCCTGCTGCCCGTTGCCCGAGACGCCCGCAATGCCGACGATCTCGCCCGCCTTCACATCCAGCGAGACTTCGTGCAGCGCGGTGCCGAAAGCGTGCGGCGCCGGCCGGCTGAGCCGCAGCGACAGGCGGACTTCGCCCACGGCAGTCGCTTGCCCGCGCTCGCAGCCGACGAGCTGCTTGCCGATCATCATCCTGGCCATCGAGGCCGGCGTCTCGCGCGAGGGCGTGCAGTGCCCCGTCACGCGGCCGCCGCGCAGCACCGTCGCGCTGTGGCAGAGCTCACGGACCTCATCGAGCTTGTGGCTGATGTAGAGGATGCTGCAGCCTTCGCCCGAAAGTTGACGCAGGGTCTCGAACAGCTTTCGCACCGCTTGCGGAGTCAACACCGAAGTGGGCTCGTCCATGATCAGGAGCCGCGGGTTCTGCAGCAGGCAGCGAACGATCTCCACCCGCTGGCGTTCACCGACAGACAACGTATGCACGAGGCGCCGCGGATCCACCGGCAAGCCGTAGCGGCGGCCGACGGCATCGATGCGCGTCGCCAGGTCGTGAAGGTCGGGCCGACCCGGCAAGGCCAGCGCAACGTTCTGTACGACCGTGAGCGTCTCGAAGAGCTGGAAGTGCTGGAACACCATCCCGATGCCCAGGCTGCGCGCACGGCTCGGGCTCGCCACCTGCACTTCATCGCCGCGCCACCGAATGCTGCCGGAAGTCGGCGCGGTGACGCCATAGATGATCTTCATCAACGTGGACTTGCCCGCGCCGTTCTCGCCGAGCACCGCGTGAATCTCGCCGGGCTGCACCGAAAGATCGATGCCGTCGTTGGCGACCACCGGCCCGTAGACCTTGCGGATGCCGCAAAGCTGCAATTGCGGCGCGGCCATCTCAGACGGCCTCGCGCAGTTGCTGCTGCGGCTCGGCCTCGGCCGCACGATCGCGCCCGTTGAGCATCAGGTTCAGCAGCACTGCCGACAGCGTGCCCAGCAGGATGCCGTTCTGGCAGAACTTGGCGAGCAGATCGGGCAGTTGCGAGAAGAAGCGGTCGGCCAGCAGCGGGATCATGCCCAGGCCGAGGCTCAGCGCCACCACGTAGGCGTTCCTGCAGTTGCCGACGAAATCGACGTGACTGAGGATGCGAATGCCCGCGGCCGCCACCATGCCGAACATCACCAGCGCGGCGCCTCCAAGCACGTACTGCGGCACCGATGCGGCCACGAAAGCCAGTTTGGGCAGGCAACCGAGCACGATCAGCATGGCGCCGGCCGTCACGCACACCCAGCGGCTGCGAACACCGGTGACCTGCACCAGCCCCACGTTTTGCGCATAGGAGGTGTAGGTGAAGGTGTTGAAGATGCCGCCGACGATGGCGCCGACGCCGTCCGCACGCAGGCCGCGCGCGATGTCGTCTGCGTTCAGCGGCTTGCCGACCACCTCGCTCAGCGCCAGGAACTGGCCCACGCCCTCGATCATGATCACCAGCATCACCACGCACATGGTGATGGCGGTCATCGCGTCCAGTGTGGGCAACCCGAAGTGAAAAGGCGTGATCACGCGCACCCACTGCGCGTCCGCCATGCCGGCGAAGCTCACCCCACCCAGGGCCGCAGCGATGCAGAAGCCGACTCCGATGCCCACCAGTGCGGCGATGTTCGCCAGGAAGCCCCGACACCACGCCACGATGGCCAGGATGATCAACAGCACGAGCCCGGAGATGGCGATGTGCATCGGCACGCCGTACGCCGGGTTGGGCATGGGCCCCGACGGCCCGTTGATGGTCGGATTGCCGCCGGCCGCCCAGTTGATGCCCACGCGCATGAGCGAGATGCCGATGATCAGCACGACCGAGCCGGTGACCACCGGCGGAAACCATCGCACCATGCGGCCGATGTAGGGTGCGACCAGCAGCGTGAAGACCCCCGCCACGATGACGGACCCGAACACCGCCCGCATGCCCAATTCAGGATTGGAGCCCGTGGCAATGATGGGCGCGATGGCGGTGAAGGTGACGCCCATCATCATCGGCAGGCGGATGCCGACCTTGCCGATTCCCATGCTCTGGATGATGGTGACGATGCCGCAGCAGAAGAGATCCGCTGCGATGAGAAAGGCAATGTCGTCCTTGGGCAGCTTGAGCGCGCCGCCGATGATCAGCGGCACCGCGATTGCGCCGGCATACATCACCAGCACATGCTGCAGGCCCAGCGCGGCCATCTTGTGCAGCGGGAGGATTTCGTCGACGGGATGCACCTGCGGCGCATCGATCGTATTCGTGGCGTTCGTCATGTCTTGTCTCCGTGTCTCTTTCGGTGCAATCCATCCGTGGCCGGTACGCGGGCGTCTGGCGCACCCGTCGAGCCTCACGGCCGAGCCGTTGTGCAGGCCGCTCAGGCGGCCCACGCTCCTGCGCTGTGCGCCAGCAGCGATTCGGCGCGCGCCATGGCGGCCTCGTCGATGCGGGCGCGCACGCCGTCGAAGTCGGGGCCGCGCGTCGCGTCCAGCCCCATGCGCGATGTGGTGCCGACGCCCGAGGCGGAGGGGTCCAGCGCGCTGCCGGGCAGCCCGTCGACCACCACCACGTCGAGATGCGGCTGGAGGTGGGTGGCGATGGCCCACAGCACCTCTTCGTCGCGCGTGATGTCCACGTCCTCGTCCACTGCAACCACCGTCTTCAGATACGGGTCCCAACCCAGCAGGCCCAGCATCACCTGCCGCGCCTCGCCCGGCCGGCTCTGGCGCAGCGCCACGTACGCGTGGAAGTGCGTGCCCGAGCTGGGGTAGTGCACCGCCGTCACGCCGGGAAAGCGCTCCTTGAGCTTTTCCACCATTTCCGATTCGCGCGGGATGCGCCCGAGGTTGAGGTGCTCGGCCGAGTTGCCGCCCACCACATCCAGCAGCCATGCGTTCTTGCGGCGCATGAGCGTCTGCACGCGCAGCAGGTTGTTGGTGGAGCGGTCCGACGAATAGCCCGTGAATTCGCCGAAGGGCCCCTCTTCGGCGTGCGCCTGCGGATCGATCTCGCCTTCCAGGACGAACTCCGCATGCGCAGGCACCGCGATGCCGTGGCGCGGCGTGCGTACGACTTCCAGCGGCGCGCCGAACAGGCCGCCCGCCACTTCCCGCTCGTCGACGCCGTAAGGCAGCCGCGCGGCGGCGGCGAGCATGAACAGCGGATGCGCGCCGATCACCATCGCGACCGGCAGCGGCTTGCCGCGCTCGGCGCTGGCCTGCAGCATGCGCCAGAGGTGACCGCGCGAATGCAGGCTGGTGGCGATCTCCTGCGGCGAGTGCACCATCGAGCGGTGGTAGCTCACATTGCCGATGCCGGCTTCGCGGTCTTCGGCAATCACCACCGCGTTGGTGATGTAGGGGCCCCGGTCCGTCGCGAAGTGCCGGATCGCCGGCACGCTCGCCAGGTCGAAGCCCCCGGTGTGCACCACTTCCGTCGCTGCGCCGGATTGCACCTCGCGCGGGGCCACCCTGCGGCGGCTGCGCGCCTGGTACTCGGCGTGGATGCCGGCGGCGGGCACGCCGCCCAGCATGCGGCCTACCCGCTCGCGAGACGCGAAAAGGTTCGTCACGAGCGGCCCCTGAAAGCCTCGCAGGCCCTCCACCCGCTCGAACACCAGCGCCGGATGACGACCCCGCGCGGCCAGCGCCCAGACCGCAGCGGTAACGTCCTGATCGGCGCTTGCCGGCTCCTTCACCGTGAGCACGTCCTCCGCATACAACGCGCGATAGGTATCGACGAAGCGATGCAGGTCCTGGCCGCTGCCGGCCAGATCCGCAGCGCGCGGATCGGGGCGGTGGTTCATTTCGCGGGCCGGCCGTAAGTGTCGAGCAGACGCAGCTTGGCCTCGTTGAGGCTGCGCGGCGGCGAGGTGGTCTCGATGCCCACCAGGCGTGCGATGTTGTTGCCGAGATAGTCCTCCAGCGTGTCCTCGTCGATGCCGATGCCGTGCGGCGCGGGCCTGCAGAGCATCTCGAGTTCGCGCAACCACATGCCAGGCTCGTTGGGCGGGCTGTCGGTGCCGAACACCAGCTTATGGCGCGGCAACTCCTTGGCGAACTCGGCGATGCGCGCCTGGAAGCACCAGCCCGATTCGACGTACACGTTGGGCGTGTCCATCGCCATCCAGAAGGTCTCGAACGAGTAATTGCCGCCGGTCTGGATGCCGAAGTGCGCGATGACGAAGTTCACCATCGGGAACTCGCGGATGATCGGATAGAACATCGTCGGGATGGTGAAGGGGCCGTCACCCGTGTGGATCAGCACCACGATGTTGTACTTGGCGCACACCTTCATGGCCGGGCGAAGCCACTCCAGGGCGCGATCGGGCCGGTAGCCATGCATGTTGGCGTGCAGCTTGATCATCTTGAAGCCGTATTCCTTGTGATGGAACTCGATCTCCGCCGCGCCGTTCTCGGGACCCCAGCGCGGGTTGTAAGTGAAGTTTCCGATGAAGCGGTCCGGGTACTTCTGCGTGAGCTCGGCGATGTACGCCATGTAGTCGCGGATGCCTTCGCGCCCACGCCGGTTGCCATCGCGGTAGCCGGTGTTGCCCGGCGGCGGCTGGATGAATCCCATGTCGATGCGGCGCGGCTTGCCGTTGATCATGTAGGGGCCGTCCATGAGCTTGAGCATGCGCTCGCCGTTGAAGGGCGTTCCCGTGTGGCGCCAGGCCTCGTCGACGAGGTTGGTGGGGTGCAGGTGGGTGTCGATGATCATGTTGTCGTCTCCGGCTTCTCTTCTTTCAGTACAGGGCGATCACGGGCTGCGGATCGATCTTCCGGCCCAGGTGCTTGCAGGCCTCCTCGAAGCTGCGAGGCGCGGGTGTGGCCTCGAGGCCGACCATGCGGGCGATGTTGTTGCCCAGGTAATCCTCGAGCGTTTCCTCGTCCAGGTTCAGGCCCTGCGGCGGGTTGGTGCAAAGCACTTCCAGCAGCCGCAGCCACATCCCGGGCTCGTTGGGCGGCGTGTCGGTGCCGAAGATGATCTTGTTCTTCGGCAGCACCTTGGCGAATTCGACGATGCGCGATTGAAGGCACCAGCCCGATTCGCAGAACACGTTGGGCAGCTCCATCGCCCACTGGAAGGGCTCGAAGCAGTACACGCCGCCGGTTTGCACGCCGAAGTGCGCCATGATGAAGTTCACGGTCGGGAACTCCTTGATCATCGGCACCCATTCGGTGGGGATGCTGTAGGGGCCGTCGCCCGTGTGCAGCTTCACGGGCACGCCCAGTTCCGCGCACTTTTCGAAGGCGGGCCGCACCCAGTCGAGCGCGCGGTCGGGCCGATAGGCGTGCATGTTGGCCTGCATCTGCACCATCTTGAAACCGTGCTCCTTGACGTAGCGCTCGATCGCCTCCACGCCATTCTTCACGCCACAGCGCGGGTTGTAGACGAAGCAGCCGATGAAGCGATCGGGGTGCTCCTGCACGCACTTGAGCGTGTAGGCCATGTAGTCGTCGATCGACTGTCGGCCCGATTTGTCGCCGTCAGTCCAGGTGTAGATGGTGTTGCCCTGCGGCGGCTGGATGAAAGCCTTGTCGATGCGCCGCGGCTTGCCGTTGACCCAGTAGGGGCCGTCCATCGTCGCCAGCAGGCGATCGGCGGTGTAGGCCTCGCCGTCGTGCCACCAGGCCAGGTCGACCTGGTCGGTGGGGTAGCAGCTGATGTCGATGATCATGGGTGATGTCTCCTTGTCGAACGTTGCGAAGTTGCAGTTGAAGCGCTTCAGGCGGCTTCCAGCGCCTCTTGGAATCGGGATGCGGGTGGGGCGTCGTCAGTGCTCAGGCAGGCCTCCAGGCGTGCGCGCAGCTTCTGGTCCTGCAGATGCCGGCCGATGAAGACCAGCTTGCTGGCGGGCGTCTCGTCCCACCACGGCAGCGAAGGCTTGAGTTCCAGCAGACGGTGCACGCCCTGCAGCACGTGGCGACGCTCGTCGCCTTGCACATGCAGGATCCCCTTCACGCGAAAGATGTCGTCGCCGCGGATGGCGAGCAATTCGTGCAGCGAGCGTTGCAGGCGTTCGGCGTCGAAGGGGCGATCGAAGGTGAAGGAGACGGAGCTGACCGATGGGTCGTGCGTGTGAGTGGGTGAATGCGGGAGATGATCGTGCTCGCATTGCGCGTCGCAGACATGTTCATGGTGATGTCCATGGTCGTGCCCGTGCGCCTCTTCCATGAAGTGCGGATCGGTCATCGACAGCGCGTCCGACTCGAAGGACTGCAGACCGAGGATCAGCGACAGGTCCACGTTGGCGTGGGCCGTGCGCAGGATCGGCGCGCTGCCGTTCAGAGTGCGAATGCGTGCTTCGAGGGCATCCAGCTGTGCCGCGTCGACGAGGTCGGTCTTGTTGAGCAGGATCCGGTCAGCCACCACCAACTGCGTCACGGCCTGGTTGTCGTGGTTGGCAAGCGCCGGGTCGTCCAGGTGCGGCTGCACGTGGAGCGCGTCGACGAGCGCCACCACGCCGTCGAGCACCACCTTCTTCGCGACTTCGTTGTCCATGAAGAAGGTCGCGGCCACCGGCGTCGGATCGGCGAGGCCGCTGGTCTCGACCAGGATGTGGTCGAACTGATCCTTGCGTTCCAGCAGCTTCTGAAGGATCTTGACGAGGTCGTTGCGCACGTCGACGACGCAGCAGATGCAACCGTTGGCTACCTGGAAGATCTCTTCTTCCGAAGCCAGCACGAGGTCGGAGTCCACGTCGACTTCGCCGAACTCGTTCTCGATCACCGCGATGCGATGGCCGTGGCGCTCGGTCAGGATGTGGTTGAGCAGCGTGGTCTTGCCGGCTCCCAGAAAGCCCGTGAGGATGGTGACGGGCACCGGGCGTTGGACGGGGGTGGTCATGCGGACACTCCTTCTTCGGTTTGGATCTGCTGCTTCTCGCGCAGCGCCTGCAGCACCTGTTCGGGCTTGATGGGGTAATGGCGAAAGCGCACGCCAATGGCGTCGTAGATGGCGTTCGCGATGGCTGGCCCGATGGCGACGATCGGGTCTTCGCCCACGCCCTTGGCGCCGAACGGGCCGCCCGGGTCGGGCGCGGTTTCGAGCAGCACGGTCTCGATCGGCGGCATGTCCATCGACAGCGGCATCTTGTAGTCGACGAAGTTGGCGTTCAGCGAGCGGCCTGTCTTCATGTCGATCTGGTAGTCCTCGTACAGCGCATGGCCGATGCCCTGCTGGATTCCGCCCTCGATCTGCCCGGCCGCGCCCACAGGGTGGATGACCTTGCCGATCTCGTGCACGGGCACCACGCGGCGCACGCCGATGCGTCCGGTCTCGGTGTCGACTTCGACCTCCACGAAATGCGCGGCGAAGGAATAGGACTTGGTCGGGTGGTAGGTGGCGCTGCCGACGAACTGCGCTGCAGGGATTCCCTTGCGAGGGCCCACCACGTCCTTGATGCTCATGCGACGGTCCGGGTGACTGCGCACGAACACGTGGTCGTCACGCACCTCCAGTTCGTCGGCTGCCGATTCCGCCACTTGCATCAGCGTGGCGGCACGCTCCAGAAGTTCGGTCTTCACCTTCGCAGCGGCCATCTGCGCGGCGCGTCCGCCCATGTAGGTCGTGTGGCTCGCGAAGGCGCCGATGTCCCAGGGCACGACGTCGGTGTCCCCATGCACACAACTCACACGGTCGAAGGACACGCCCAGCTCTTCTGCGACGATCTGCGACAGAGCCGTGTGCGCGCCGGTCCCCAGACCTGCCGTGCCCGTCAGCAGCACCACCGTGCCGTCCTCGTTCATCTTGACGATCGCGTTGCCCTGCTCCTTGATGCCGGGATAGGCACTGCTGCCGTGCATTTCGCAGCCGATGCCCCAGCCCGTCTTGAGCACGCCCTTGTCGCGGGCATGGCGGCGCACTGCGGGCCAGCCGACGCGCTCGCGTCCGTGTCGGATGCAGTCCTCCAGCCCGTGGCCGATCAGCGCGTGGTTGGACGGAGCGATGTCGCCCTCCCCGACTGCGTTCTTCAGCTTCAGCTCGGCCGGGTCCATGTCCAGGGCTTCGGCTGCTTCATCCATCTGGATGTCCAGCGCGTAGTAGGCCTGTACCACGCCGTAGCCGCGAAACGCGCCGGCGATCGGGCTGTTGGTGTAGACGCAGCGTCCTTCGAGATGCACATTGGCGCAGCGATACAGCGACACCAGCGATGACGTGCCGACGATGGTGACACCGGGCCCATGCGAGCCATAGGCGCCGGAGTTGTAGACCAGGCGGGCCTGGCGTGCGGTGATCGTGCCGTCCTTGCGAAAGCCCTGCTTCAGCCAGATGCGCATCGGGTGGCGCGAACGACCGCCCAGGAAGGTCTCTTCGCGCGTGAACTCCATGCGCACCGGTCGGCGCGTCGCTTTCGCGAGCAGCGCGCAGAGAAACTCGTGCTGAAACAAGTCCTGCTTGGCGCCGAAGCCGCCGCCCATGTGATCCACCAGCACGCGCACCTTGGACAGCGGCAGGCCCAGCACCTCGGCCATGATGCCGCGCACCATGAAGGCGGTCTGTGTGGAGATCCACACGGTGAGATTGCCGTTGCCGTCCCATTGGCAGGCGCAGACGTTGGGCTCCATGTAGGCTGGCGTTGGGCGGCCTCCTTCGTATTCGCCTTCGATCACGAAGTCGGCTTCGGCAAAACCTTGCGCCACGTCTCCGCGCTCGAACACCTGCGGAGCTAGCACCAGGTTGTGCCCGAAGCCGCGGTCGTGAATGGCGGGCGATTCGGGGCGCTGCGCCTCCTGCACATCGAACACCGCCGGCAAGTCCTCGTACTCCACCTCGATCAGATCGAGCGCGGCCTCGGCGATCTCCTCGGTGGTCGCAGCCACTGCCGCCACGCCCTCTCCCCAGTAGCGAACGCGATCGTCCAGGATGTACTGGTCGCAGGTGACCGAAGCCGAACGCGGGTGGGGCGAGCCCGCATGCAGCACGCGCGGCACGTTCTCATGCGTGAGCACCGCCTTCACGCCCGGCAGCGCCAGCGCACGGCTCGTGTCGATGCGCACGATGCGCGCATGCGCCACGTTGGAGCGCTTGATGCGCCCGTAAAGCATGCCGGGCCAGGAGAAGTCGCCCGCATATTTGGCCTCGCCGGTCACCTTGCCCAGCAGATCGGTGCGCTTGACGCTGCGACCGACGACGCCATGCTCGACAGTGGGCTTGTTCATGACCGCACCCCCTGCGCCGTCTCGGCAATGGCCTGGATGATCTTGGTGTAGCCGGTGCAGCGGCAGATGTTGCCGGCGATCGCGAATCGGATCTCGTCGGTGGTGGGCGCCGGGTTCTCGTCCAGCAGCGCCTTGGCCGCCATGATGATTCCCGGCGTGCAGAAGCCGCATTGCGCCGCCCCGCAGCGCATGAAGTTCTCCTGCAGCGGATGCAGTGTGTCGGCCGAGCACTGCACGCCTTCAATGGTGGTGAGCGTGGCGCCCTGCGCCTCCAGTGCCAGCACCAGGCAGGAGTTGACCGGCTTGCCGTTCATCACGACGGTGCAGGAGCCGCACTCGCCGACGTCGCAGCCCTTCTTGGTGCCGGTCAAACCCGTCTCGCAACGCAGCGCGTCCAGCAGGCTGCGGTTCGGCTCGACCGCAATCTCGCGCTCCTCGCCATTGACGGTGAATGTCACGATGCTTTTCATGCGAGCTCCTCGACGGCTTGTTCGATCGCACGGCGGCTGAGCACGCGCACCATCTCGCGCCGGTAATCGGCACTGCCGCGCACGTCCCCGATGGGGCGTGCCTCCTCGCTGGCTGCATGCGCGGCGGCGGCGATCCGTTCGGTGGTCAGCGGCTGGCCGCGCAGCAGCGCCTCGGCCCGAACCGCTCGCAGCGGCGTGGGCGCCACAGCGGCCAATACGATGGCGATGCCAGTGCAGGTGGCGTCCTGCAGGGTCAGGGTGACAGCGACACCCACGGTGGCCAGCTCCATCTGCGCGCGCCGGCCGTGCTTGATGTAGACCTTGCCGGTGCCCGGCGGTGGAGCGGGAATGAGGATGTGCGTCACGATCTCGCCTGCTCCGAGCGCGGTACGGCCGGGGCCGATGCAGAAGTCCTCGACGCGGCATTCGCGCCTGCCTGCAGGACCTTCGATGCGCAGCACGGCGCCGTCGGCAATCAGCGGCGGCAGCGTGTCGGCCGAGGGCGAGGCGCGGCACACATTGCCTACCACCGTGGCGCGGTTGCGCACCTGGATGGATGCAAAGTCGGTGCTGGCCTTTGCGAGGCTGGCGTAGTGCTGCAGCGTGACGGGCGCGGTCTCGACCTGGCGCACCGTGACCAGCGCGCCCAGCGTCAATCCCGACTTCGGATCGAATCCGAAGTCGTCCATGCCCGGGATCTTCTTGATGTTGATGACGCGCGCTGGCGAGCGCACGTGCTCCTTCATCTGCACCATCAGGTCGGTGCCACCCGCCATCAGGCTCGCCTGGCCGCCGGCAGCATGCAACAGGCCCACGGCCTCATGCAGCGTGGCGGGCTCCGCATAGTCGAAGTACTTCATGGTCAAGAGGAGGTTGAATTTGCTTCGTCGAAGGAACGCCCCGAAGCGGGCCCCGTCCAGCGCCTGACTGCGCCGACGTCGATGTCGAACAGGTCGAGCACGCGGCCCAGCGTGTGGTCCACCATCTGCTCGAGGTCGCGCGGTTGCGCGTAGAAGGCCGGCACCGGCGGCGCGACGATGGCGCCCATCTCGGTGACCGTCGTCATGTTTCGCAGGTGCACCAGCGTGAGCGGCGTCTCGCGCGCCAGCAGCACCAGGCGCCGACGCTCCTTGAGCATCACGTCGGCCGCGCGGGCGACCAGCGTGCCGCCGGTGCCCGAGGCGATCTCGGCCAGCGTTTTCATCGAGCATGGCGCCACGATCATGCCCAGCGTGCGGTAGGACCCGCTGGCCACGCAGGCGCCGATGTCTTCGTTCTTGTGAACCTTTTCCGCCAGTGCGGTGACGTCCGAGAGATGCAGTTGGGCCTCGCACGCCATCGTGAGTTGTGCTGCGCGGCTGACGATCAGGTGCACCTCGATGTCCAGCGGCTGCAGCAGTTGCAGCAAGCGGTGGCCGTAGACGAATCCCGATGCGCCCGTGATGGCGACGATGAGTCGGCGTGGCGTGGTCATGGCGGATGCCCGGCTGTTCATGCGGTCAGGCTGCCGCATACTCGCGAGCGCCATGATCCATGACGACGCCTGGGATTACATCGTCCGCGCCTACGCCCAGCCCCGTGCGGCGCGGGAGCTGCTGCGGCGCCAGGACGAGGAAGGTCTGGACGTGGTGCTGCACCTCTTCTGCTGCTGGGCCGCCGACCGGGGCCAAGCGTTGGATGAGCCCGCATTGCGCGAAGCGGAGGCCCTGGTGCGCACATGGCGTGAGCAAATCGTGCAGCCGCTGCGTGCGCTGCACCGGGCGATGAAATCCGTGAAAGCCGATGCGGATCGCCGGGACGCTGTCAGGGCGCAGTTGCAGGCGGCGGAGTTGGCGGCGGAGCGGGCACAGCTTGAGATGCTGTGCGACTGGCTGGCTGCGCAGTGACGCCTGGCGAGACTTGGACATCGTGGGCTCCTGAGAACGCGGAACACCAACCCGGCGAAGCCTTTTCCGCCACGGGCATGCGACGCATAGTGGCAGGCCCAAATCATTTGATAAATGGCCGAATCCTTATATATTCATTGAACTACTCCATGAATCCATGAACGTCACCCTGCGCCAGTTGCGCGCCTTCATCGCGGTTGCCGAGGCGCAGCATTTCACCCGCGCGGGGGACGCGCTCAATCTCACGCAATCCACGGTGAGCACGCTCGTGCGTGAACTCGAAGCCAACCTGGAGCTGCGCCTGTTCGACCGGCACACGCGGATGCTGCGCCTCACCGATGCCGGCGCCGAGATTCTTCCGCTCGCACGCAAGGCCGTGGCCGACCTCGACAGCGTGATTGGCAGCTCCGCTCAGCTCAAGACACTGGGGCGCGGCCGTGTCTCGCTGGCAGTTTCATCGGTGCAGGCGGCACTGGTCATGCCGCGCCTGATCCGGGAGTTCTGCGATCGCAATCCTGGCGTGCGGGTCGTGATGCACGACGTGGTGCAGGAAGAAGTGCTCAACATGGTCCGCGCCGGTGATGTGGATTTCGGCCTGGGCACTGCGTTCGGCGCGCGCCATGACCTGGGCATGCGCCTGCTGTGGTCGGAGACCTTCCACGCCATCCTCCCGACGGACCATCCACTGGCGCGCGCCGAGGAAATCACCTGGAAAGAGCTGCGCAGGGTGCCGCTTATCGGTCCGCGTCCCGGCAACCCGGTGCGCGAGCAGATGGACTTTGCGCTGGCACGCGACGGCGTGTCCCTGCCCTTCACCTATGAAGTCTCGCTGCCCATGACCATCCTCGGAATGGTCGAAGGCGGGCTGGGCGTGGGCGTACTCACCACCTCGATGCGGCGCGTGGTCGATGCGCTGGGTCTCACCATGCGCCCGATCGTGCGGCCTGTGGTCAAACGCGAAGTGGTGCTGGTCTTCCATGCCGACCGTTCGCTGTCCCCGGCAGCGCAGAAGTTCCGCGACCTGTTGATGGAGCGCCGCAGCGAGCTGGGGCACGGCTGAGTCGAAGCGGCCCCGAAGCTTCGCGCGGTCGGCGAGTTCATCGCAGCGGTCCCTGCCACCGCATGCATCAGTCCCGAATCATTTGGCCGGGACGATAGGCGGCAGCACGAACGAAGCGTGCTCCGCACGCGTGTGGATCGTTGTGGCCCCGCCCATCATTTCTAGCGGCCGGTCGCCTTGCTCTTCATGAACGTTGATGGCGCAGCCAGTCTGTCGTATGCCGCCGTATGGCGGCGGCGCTTTCGGCACCAGCGGTCCGGGCAGTTGATGGTCATAGTCCTGCCCGCCGACAGTGAGCGCAATGCGCTGCGTCGACGCGACGATGAATGAATCAGCGTCTCCCTAACGCTCTTCGCCATTGCAATTTCAGAGTTCTCTCATAGCCGACGAGCCTTTCGAATCTCGACACTGGCCAAGGAGGACATAGAAATGCGAGTCGGCATTGTCGGATCCGAGTACCGGTTCGACCTTGTGACCCAAAACGGCATCCGCATCAACGGCGACAGCGTCATCAATCGAAGCACATCGATGCCCGCCCATTTACGCGCAATGGTCGCGTGGACAGGACAAGAAACGAAAGGGATGAGAAACGTATGACCGAAACAGAATCTGTCTTTCCGGGGTTCGCTCCGCACGAGCGAGCACAGGTCGATGCATTCCTTCTGGACGTCGGCAAAGAGGTGCACCGTGAATACGTGGATCCGGATGAATGCTCTACGCCGATACGGGCGCTGGATCATCTGCTTCGGCGCGATGCGATCACGCGCATGTACGCCATTGAGATGCTGGAGCAAGTTCCGAGTCCGTATCGCGTGGTGAGCACCATCCCGGAGCTGCTGAGCGCGCTGCAGTTACTGTCGACCCGCGCACCGTCGTTCCACGCAGACCCTCGGCGAGCAAACTTCTTCCCCGTCTCCACGCTGTTCGTGCGCATGATGATGACACCCGCCGGGCAAGCTCTGTTTCGTATGGACGGGTTCAACACCTGCCTCAGGGTCATTCTCCAGAGTTGGTGCCTCCACCTCGATTCGCCGCAATCCAGAGACGTGCTTCACACTGAGGAAGGTGGATGGTTGTCCGCCCCCTCATGGGCACATCACCAACTAAATGAATGTCTGATCCCAGATTCGACGGCGCCCCACTGCGGATTTGGCTCCTTCAATGCCTTCTTTCATAGGCAAATCAGGCGCGAATTCCGCCCAATTGCGGAGCCTGAAAACTCTCGGATCATTGTTTCTCCGAATGACGGTACCTTGTACAAGGTGGTTCACGAGATCAAGCGCGCTGACCGTTTTTGGATCAAGAGCCAGCCCTACTCTCTTGAACACATGTTGGCCGGCGACCCGCTGTTCCGGCTGTTTGTGGGCGGGACCGTCTATCAAAGCTTCTTAGATGGACGCAACTATCACCGCTTCTGGTCCCCCGTTGCAGGATGCATCAAGAAGATCGTCCACATCGAAGGCTTGATGTTCAGCAACGCTGAATCGGTCGGCGAGGATCTGACCGCAGGCACCTACTCACAGGCGTACATGAGCTGCGTCAATACGCGGGCGCTCGTGTTTCTTGAGAGTGACAGTCTTGCCATTGGCATGGTCTGCCTTGTTGCCGTCGGCATTTCGGAAGTGTCGTCTATTCGGATGTCCGTTCAGGTTGGGCAACGGCTTGAAAAAGGCGATGAGATCGGCCACTTCAGCTATGGCGGAAGCAGCATCTGCCTGTTGTTTCAACCCGGCGTTATCCGAGATTTCACCATCCAGGTTCGCGATACCGGCGCGCAGGTGGGCACCCGCGGCGCCGTCCTGAAGGTAGGCCAAAGCATCGCGTCTTGCTAATGCCCGCCAGCCCGGCCACTACCTCACTCCTCAACGGAAAAAATATGCCGACAGCAAACGCCATTCTCGACCTCGCCGACATGGCTACCCATCTCGCTCAATACGACACGGACTCGCTCGGTCTTGCCTTGAAGGTGAACGGCGTCGTTCAACTGCATGACTTTCTGCCGTCAACGCTCCTTTCCGAGCTGAATCAGCAGGCCGATGATCTGCTGGATTCCTTCGGCAGACGGATTGACGTACAAGTTCGCTCGACCGGCAACACGCCGAGGAGGTATGTAAGCGTTGGCCGAAATGATGTCTTCAAGAATTCCAGCCTGATCAAGAAGCTTTACTTCGATCGGGATGTCATCTTGTTCTTCGAAAAATTGGCGCAAAGCGCGGTCATTGTGGCGCCCTATGAGCCTGAGCAAGCAGTTGTCAATCGCATGAACCAGGAAGGTGACACCCATGGATGGCATTGGGACGACTACAGCTATTCGGTCGTACTAGTGCTAACTGCGCCGCAACGGGAAAATGGGGCTCAGGTCGAGTGCGTCGACCGAACATGCTGGGATAAAGATGCCGCCCGGGTGGAGGACTATCTGCGCAAGAAGCCCGTGCGGTCCTTAGCTCTAGATTCGGGTTCCGCGTACGTACTTCTTGGGA
This sequence comes from Variovorax sp. 01N429, assembly GCF_056399425.1. NCBI lineage: Bacteria > Pseudomonadati > Pseudomonadota > Betaproteobacteria > Burkholderiales > Comamonadaceae > Variovorax > Variovorax sp. 01N429. The sequence continues at coordinate 68,185 of NZ_JBFTRG010000014.1, forward strand.
AAAGAGTGATGCATCGAGTCTCACCCATGCTGCGAGCCGATACCCGAAAGGTTATCTGCTTCACTTACGCGGCCGAGTCGGAGCGGTTCAACTCCGTTGACCACGGAAGTATGCAGGACATCTATGGATAGCGCGCGCTATCGCCTCTTGACGGGCGTGCTTTGCGTACTGGGCTTCGTCTTGATCTCCGATATACGAGACATTTATCTTGAGCAGCATATCAAGGTCGAGAATCCGTTTGATTATCTGCTCATTGTTTTCAGTCTCACCGCTCTGTTCTACGCTGTCACCAACCTCGTGAAAGGCCCCAACGTTCCGTCTGCAGAGACGTCGGGATTCAAGGCCAACATCGTTTGGTTGAACTTGGCCACTGCGAGCAATTGGCTGGGGTGGTATCTCTCTTTGAAATACCTTACGGCGCCCACGGTGGTCGCACTGTATGCGGGCATCATTCCCCTGGCGACCTGGATCGTCAATCGGTTGCTGCGCTCAGCCAGTGCGACATCAAGCGCCGATTGGCTGTCCGCCGTCCTGCTGTTCTCTTGCGCAGTGGCCTGGGCGTTCTCTAACGTTCTCTCGCTACAAGGCACCCAAGCGGCAACAGGCCTTGCTCTAGTAGCGATGTGCTCCTTTTCCATTGCCGCCACAACAGTTGTGTCAAAGCGACTGGCGGACTTGGAAGTCCCTGCACGCAGGATCATGGCACATCGCTTCTACATCTTGCTCGTCGTCGCGTTCTGCATGTCGTCGCCAGCCGCGGAACTGCTGGATGTGGCTAGTCGCAACTACCAGGTACTACTGCTTGCGACCAGCGCGGGAACGATCCTGACCCTTTGGCTGCTGCAAAAGGGCATAGAAAGGTGCGAGCCTGTACTGACCGCGCTGCTGATCGCCACCTCACCGGCTTTCAGTCTGGGGTTATATGCCCTCCTGATTGGAGACGCATCCATCGAGCTCGACACGGTTCTCATGTCGGTGACTGTCGCAGGCATAGCGGTGAGTCACATTCTGATTCAGCATCGACAACACGCACTTCGGTTACTTCGGAACAACTCACTATGAACCAAGATCCTCGAAACAAGTCCGGCTCATGGCTGATCGTGGACGGCTACGGCAGCGGCAAGCAATACGTAACGCTTCTGAGCGAAAGGGGTCTCAACGTCTATCACGTGCAGAGCACGGAAAACCAGACCGAATACCTGCGAAAGAGCTTCTGCGCGCAACACTACAAGGCAAACTTCGTCTACGCGGGTGACTACGCGAAACTGCTATATGAACTGAAATCGATCGATAACCTGTCATTCGTGGTGCCGGGCTGTGAGACAGGAGTCGCACTGGCGGATCAGTTGTCTGAGGACCTTGGAACGCCAACTAACGGACGCTCCAAGAGTTCCTCACGAAGAGACAAGTTCGACATGGTCGAGTCACTTCGCGCCTGTGGCGTCAAGGCAGCAAGAACGTTTCGCGTAGGGAGTCTGGAAGAGCTGGAAGGCATCAGTGAAGAGTTGGGTCTTCCCGCGGTTGTCAAGCCTTGTGAGAGCGCGGGATCGGACGGTGTCTACATCTGCAAGACGAACGCAGAACTGGTGTCGGCGTTTCATCGCATCCATCGAGCACGCAATATCTTCGGATCGATCAATGAAAGCGTCTTGATCCAACAACTGTTGGTTGGCCAGCAGTACATCGTCAATACGGTCAGCTATGACGGTCAGCACGCCGTCGCCGAGATATGGGAGGACAATCGAGAAGACGCGGGCTCGACCTACCTCTACGACTATGAGTTACTTCTGCAGGAGCGCGGCCTACTCGAAGAGACATTGATCGAGTACACAAGGTCGGTACTGGATGCTTTGGGAATTCGGTTTGGGCCTTGTCACGTAGAGCTTATGGTCAACGATGGTGTTCCAACGCTCATCGAAGTAGGTGCGAGGCCAGCCGGTGGCATTCAGCACGAAGTGATGAACGATGCACAAGGCTATTCTCATGTGAGCGCTTCGGTCGATTCCTATCTAAACCGCGGCTTGGCGGAGTCTTACTTTGACCGCCACAGTTGCAAGCATGTGGTATCGGTTTCGCTTATCAGCAGACGCTCGGGCATCCTCAAGAATTACAGGAACATGGAACGCATCAGCGCTTTGCCTTCGTTCAAGTGCCTAGTTGGGCTTCCCCAAATAGGTTCGGCGGTTCATGTGTCAAGAAGCCTTGATACCCAGCCCGGGATTCTTATGCTTTCCCATGAGCGCAAGCAGCAAGTGTTGAATGACGTCGATGCATTTCGGCTCATCGAACTTGACGGCATATTCGAGTTTGGGAATCACTGAAATCGCTATCGGGCGACGGAGAAACAACGATGTGGAAAAAGAACATTCTCGAGACTATCGGAAACACCCCGATGGTTCGAATAAACAGGCTAACCGAACACATCCCTGCCACCGTGCTGGCAAAAGTGGAGACCTTTAATCCTGGTCATTCGACCAAGGACCGAATGGCTCTCAGGATGGTAGAGGACGCGGAGCGGTCTGGCTGCTTGAGACCAGGAGGAACGATTATCGAGGGCACAAGTGGCAATACTGGGATGGGGTTAGCGATCGCGGCAATCATCAAGGGTTACAAGTGCGTCTTCACCACCACCGACAAACAGTCGAAGGAGAAGGTGAACGCCCTTGAGGCCCTGGGCGCAACAGTTATCGTATGCCCGACCGACGTCGCGCCGGAAGACCCCAGGTCTTATTACTCGGTTTCCGCTCAGTTGGAGAAGGACATTCCCAACGCATGGAAGCCGAACCAATACGACAATCCCAGTAACTCTCTCGCGCACTACGAAACGACGGGCCCCGAGATCTGGGAGCAGACTGAGGGGCAAGTAACTCACTTGGTAGTGGGCGTCGGGACTGGAGGAACCATATCGGGAACGGGAAGGTACCTGAAAGAGAGGAACCCCCGCATAAAAGTATGGGGTATTGACACCTACGGTTCCGTGCTTAAAAAGTACAAGGACACTGGCTGTATTGACAAGAATGAGATCTACCCGTACGTGACCGAAGGCATTGGCGAGGACTTCGTACCGGCAAATGTGGACTTCTCTGTCATCGACCACTTCGAGAAGGTCACAGACAGGGATGCGGCGCTCATGACTCGTGAGGTGGCACTGAAGGAAGGCATCTTCGCGGGCAATTCATCGGGCGCCGCCATGGCGGGTCTGTTGCAGTGTTCGCACAAGCTCACGAAGGACGATGTGGTCGTCGTGATTTTTCATGATCACGGCACTCGGTACCTTGGAAAGATGTTTAACAGCGAGTGGATGCGTTCGAAGGGCTACCTGGACATGGCGGAATGATTTGACGTCGCTGCGCTGGCTCTCGCACACTGCGTCCACGCGGATCACAGAACAAGCGACTTCGGATTCTGCTGCTGAAACGACCGTGCTCATCAATGACGTCCTACGCAGACCCGCGGTGTCCGTGACGGCACGCGCATCGCAAACGGCAGAAAACATTGGCTCTCCACAGCTTTCAATCAGGAGAACCGATGTCAGTTCATCTCAAGCCTCTCGACCGGCAGGTCGTCGTGTTGACCGGAGCTTCCAGCGGGATCGGCCTATGCACCGCCCGTCAGGCAGCAGAACGCGGCGCGTGCCTGGTGCTCGTCGCCCGAAGTACCGAAGTGCTGGATCGACTCGCGGCGGAGCTCAACGGGAACGCGATCGACGGCAAGCGGCGGGCGGTGGTGGTCGCTGCTGACGTTTCCGATCGCCGGCAGCTCGAAGAAGTGCCGCGCGTGGCGATCGACACCTTCGGCCGCATCGACACCTGGATCAACAATGCCGGCGTCTCGATCTTCGGACGCCTCGACCAGGTCGACGAAAAGGACAGCCGCCGAATGTTCGACATCAATTTCTGGGGCGTCGTGAACGGCTCTTTGATTGCCTTGCCGCATCTGAAGCGCGAAGGCGGCGCGCTCATCAATCTCGGCAGCGAGGCATCGGACGCCGTCATTCCGCTGCAGGGCATGTATTCCGCGTCCAAGCACGCGGTGAAGGGGTTCACCGATGCGCTGAGGGCCGAGATCGAAGACGTCGACAAAAGCCCCGTGAGCATCACGCTCATCCAGCCCACCGCGGTGAACACGCCCTACCCGGAGCACGCCAGGAACTACATGGACCAGGAGCCGAAGCTGCCGGATCCGATGATCGATCCGGAGGATGTCGCACGCGCGATTCTCAAGGCGGCGACGGAGGGCGGGCGCGATATCAAGGTCGGCTCCATGTCCGTTCTGAACACGACCATGTCGAAGATCATGCCCTCGGTAGCCGACAAGATGTCGGCCAGGCAGGTCGATCGGCAGCAGAAATGGGAAGACCCGAAGCATCCGCAAGGCACGCTGTACGAGCCTGGCCATTCGGGTCGGACACACGGGCGTGCTGAAATCGGCTAGGGCCTCAAGACGCTGATCGGCTTTCGGCGCTACGTCAGTTCCATCGGCCTCGAAAGCCCCGAAAAGACCGAGTCGCCGCGCTCGACCTTGAGATTCAGCGTGATGCAAACGCCCCCTGAAGGAGGCTGCTCCACACGCAGCCGAGCGCCGATGGCCGCGGCGCGCGAGCGCATGTTGTCGAGCCCGCGTCCGCCTCGACGTCTTGCCGGTTCTGCCGCACCGGCAGAGGGGTGGCGAAGCCCGACGCCGTTGTCCTCGATCTGGAGGGTGACGGCAGGCTCGTCTTCGCGCAGTCGCGCACGCACGACGATGCGCGATGCCCGCGCATGTTTGAGCACATTGGTGAAGGCTTCGAGCAGGATGCGTTGCACGTGCATGACGACGTTGGGCGAGAGCTCACGCAGCTCCGGCAGCTCGGCGACTTCCCACACCACCGCGATGCCCGCGGCCTCCAGGCGCGGCTGCAGGCGATAGCGCAGCGTTGCGAGCACGGTGGCGAGATCGTCGTTCGCAGGCTGCAGCGAGTCGACGGCCATGCGCATTTCATCGAGAGCCACCTGGACGTGTTCGCGCAACGCGCCGGCATCGGCGCCGGGGCGGGCGACCATGTTGAGCAGAGCCACCAACTGCGATCCGACGCCGTCGTGAATCTCGCGCATGATGCGCTGCCGCTCGTTCGATACGGACTGATGGTGCTGTTGCTCGCGCAGCGCGTCGAACGCAGCCTTGAGCTGATGCTCTCGCTCGTCGACGCGGCGCGAGAGATTGGCGTTGAGCGCGTGGAAGTTCGTCACCGTGCGGCTGTAGCGCTCGGCAATGATCCAGCCCATGATTGGCACGAACGCGAACATCGCGTGCTGCACGTAGGTGGTCCGCAAGCCGTTCGCGCTCGCGATGCGGATTGCAATGAGGTCGTGCAGGCCCGCGGCAATCGAAGCCGTGAGCGCAGCAGCAATCAGCCAAGCCCGGAGCCTTGGGTCGCCGCCAAGCCATGCGCGGCGGATGACGGTCCACAGCGACAACAGGGACATCGGAACGATCGAGCACAGTGCCAATGTCAGCAGCAACGGCTGCCGCATGCCGAAAGACAGGCAGGCGAGCACCGAGCTGAGCACGATTGCGATGTCGACGCTCCGGCTGGCCCAGCGTGCGGCAGGCTCGACGGCCAGCAGGGCAAAGCGGCACATCAGCGCCATGTGCGACATGAAGCAGATCGCCACCATTGCGCCCAGCAGCGGCCAGGGCACGGGCACGTCGGGCCACGCACGGTCGAGGATGCGAATGAAGCCGAGCGCCGCGCCGAGGCTGAACCAGCCATACATCGGCTCCCGCTGCCGAAGCCACAGCACGCCCGTGAACACGCCCATGCCGAGAAGGCCCGCAGCGAAGACGAGCATCGCGACGTCACGGCGCAGCCGGTGCGCGTCGTAGATCGGCTCGATTGCCGCCTGGGGTCCGTAGCGGAACACCGAGAGGCCCCCCAGGCGCTGCGGCTGGATGGTGGCTTCGACGCGCAATTCGTTTTCGCGATCGCTGTGCAGCAACGATGCCGGGACCGTCACCATCACTGGTGTCTTGGCCGCGTCGAACAGCGGATCACCGAGGGTGCCCCAGTGTCGGATCACGCTGCCATTGACAAGCACGTCGACCTGATTGCCGACGCGCGAGAACAGCAGCGCCATCGGCTCGGGGCTGCGCCTCGGCGGCAGCATGATGCGGTAGCTGGCGCGACCGCCGCGTCCCGGAAAGTCCGCGTCCCAGCGGCGACCGAGATCGACGGGCCCCTCTCTCGGCGGCAAGCCCTCCGGTTCGAGGACGGCCTCGGCGCTCTCGAAGGTGCGGATATCGCCCAGTTCGTCAGGTCCAGCCCAGGTGGCTCCCGGCGCAAGGCAAAGGACGATCACTGTCAGCGCCGAGAGGCAGCGGGCGACAAGCCGCCAAGCGTGCGCCACCGGGTTCGAGGGCCAAAAGAGCATGCGCGCGGCCGCTAGTTCAGCAGCCCGAGTTGCCGCGCCTCGAACAGGGCTTCGGCCTTGTTGTGCACGTCGAGCTTGCCGTAGATGTTGCGCACGTGGCTCTGCACGGTGGACAGCAGGATGCCAAGGCGTTCCGCCACCTCGGTGTAGGTGAAGCCGCGAGCGATGAGCGCGAGCACTTCGGATTCGCGCGGCGACAGCGACTCATTCGATGACGGTGCCGTCGCCGGCTGCGCGGCGGCCTGACGGCCTTGCCAGCGCACGAGCAGTTGCCTCGCGATGGTCGGCGACATCGGCGAACCACCCCCATGAAGACTCAGGATGTGCATGGCCAGGTCGGCTTCGGTGCCGTCCTTGAGCAGGTAGCCGCTGGCGCCGGCTTCGAAGGCGCTGAGCATGTTGGCCTCGTCGCCGAAGATCGTGAGAACCATCATCGCGCAGGCGGGCTGAACGTCACGGCAGCGGCGGATGACCTCCAGTCCCGAGCAGTCCGGCAGGCCCAGGTCGACGAGCAGCACGTCGACCGGGTTGTGCGCAAACCACGACAGCAGTTCGCCCGCAGTCGAGGCGCCAAAGGCAAAGCGCAGGCTGGGCTCCGCCCGGATCACGCGTTCGAAGGCTTCGCGCATGGCGGGGTCGTCTTCGACCAGTGCGACACGGACAGGGGCTTGGTGGGTCATCTCAGGGCGAGCGATGTTGCTTTTGCGGCTTTCCGTGGATGTTCGCACGATCGCCCCGCCGAATGTGGGGGGGCCCACCCCATGAACTGAGGATGTCGGCAGTGAGCCACGCCGATAGCCTCCTCTCCGCAACAAACAACAACTTTGGCGAATGGAGCAGGAATGGAGCAGGTATTGAAATCGATCAAATCAGCAAGGCGTTGGGGCGTTCATGGCGCCGTCATGGCGCTGGTGGCCAGCTTGGCCGCGTGTGGGGGCGGCGGCAGTGGCGGCGGCTTTGGCGCGGTGGCGGTCGGCACCAACGGCACGGCAGCAACGGGCGGCACGAACACCGGCACCAGCAACGGAACGAACGGCAACGGCGTTGCACAGACCGGCGCGCAGATCTCGGGCGTTGCCGCCGTCGGCGCACCGCTGGTGGGCACCGTGACGGTCAAGGACGCCAAAGGCGTGACGCGCACCGCACCGATCGGCACCAACGGCAGCTATTCGGTCGACGTCAGCGGCATGACGGCGCCGTTCGTGTTTCGTGCCGAGGGTTCGGTGAACGGCACCACCGCCATCGTCCACTCGATCGCCACCGCGGCCGATCTCGACGGGCGCATCAATATCACGCAACTGACGGACTTGATCGTCTCGAACGTCGCCGGGCAGCTTGCGCAAGCCTACTTCGACAACTTCGAGCAGAGCGGCAAAGCCGAGCTGGCGAGCAAGGGGCAGATCGATGCCGAAGTCGCGAAGCTCAAGGAGAAGCTGTTGCCGGTGCTGAGCGCGCTGGGCGTCGATACTGCGATCGACCTGCTTCACACCGCATTCACGCCGCTTTCCGACCCGCTTGACAAGGCGCTGGACGTGATCCGCGTCAGCTATGACACGGCCGCCAATACAGCCACCATTTCGAATGTCGTCAACACCATCGCGGTCGTCGACAAGCTGGACGTCAAGGCTGCAGCCGAAACTTCGCCGGCGGCCTTGAGCAGCACCAACGTCGCCACGGGCGCGAGTGACCAGGAACTGGTCAAGCAGGTGCTGAAGGATTTCACGGCCAAGTACGCCAACGGCCTGCCCTCTTCGGGTGCCTTGTCGCCCCTCATGACGAGCGGCTTCCGGTGGAACGACATGAATCTCGCGGACTCGCTGGCCGAGCTGACGAACAACTCCGATTTCGTCGGCGTGTCATTCACCGACGTCGAGATTCGCCAGATCGATTACAGCGATCCGAGCAAGGTCACCGCACACCTTTCGTTCTCGGTGAAGACGCCGCAGGGCGTGGAACTCGGCCGGCTCGACAACTGGAAGGTGCGCAAGGGCACGGATGGCATATGGCGCCTGCATGGCGACCAGCGCGTGCTCAACCTGGACTGGTTCAACACTACGGCCGTGCATCATGGACTTCCGGGCTCGACCCCGTGCGTGAACACCGGCCTCGAATTCAACATCGAGGATACGGACGCGAGCAACGATGGCGGCGCCATTGCCTACATCGTGGTCAAGGGCCCGGGGCTGCCGCCCGCGGGACTCAGATACATGCCGCCCGCGCTGGGAGGCCGCTGGATGATCGACGGCGCCAACATGGAAACCTACATGGTGGCCTCCACCTGTGCAGGCGCGCAAGCTTCGGCGCTGACCGATGCGCAGATTGCCGCCATCCCCGACAAGGCGCAATACACGCTCACCGCCTATGGCGCCGGCGGCGCGCAGGTGTCGTTCCCCACCGGCACATCGGACGGCATCTACCGCGTCACGATGGAGCGCCGCCCGCTGACGCTGGCAGAGGCCGCTGGTGGCTCGGTGTTCCCGGCGATCGAGCAGGCGACCATCGACGCCTTCAATGCCTTCGACTCGTCTGTGGGCGGGACCATCGCCTTCAATGCGCGCAACCTCAATCCGCTCACGCAAGCCTATGTGCAGATGCGGCGCAGGGACGGCGCTCAGACGCAAGTCGACAGCCTCGAAAAGGCGGCGTCGCCGAACGCATCGGGCCAGCTCAGCACGAGCCTGAGCTTCGCGGGCAATCCGACGATCGCGGCCTCCGTCATGTGGGTCGAGTCACCGGACAAATACCGCCGCAACCTGCAGAGCTACTACCAAAGGTAAGGCGCCGGGACCGGCGTGCGCGCCGCCGGTCTCCTACACCCTAGCGGGGCCGCACCTGACAGCGAGCGCATCGTGCCATTCGAAGACTCCCGCGAGGAGATCTTGATGAACGATAAGAAGCGCACGCACCGCTGGTGGAGCGGTACGAATATCCTCGGCAGCTTGCTGCTCCTGATCGGTCTGGTGGTTGGCGCGGCCGGCGTATGGCTGGCCACGCTTGGCGGCAGCCTCTACTACGTGCTCGCAGGCATCGGCCTCGTGCTTTCAGGCGTACTGCTGGTGCGCAGGGCGCAAGAGGCCCTGTGGCTCTATGCGTTGATCGTGGCCGCCACCTTGATCTGGTCGCTGTGGGAGACAGGTCTGGACTGGTGGCCGCTCGCAGCACGGATGGACATGCTGTTCGTCCTCGGGCTCCTGCTGTTGACGCCATGGGTCACGCGCGGGCTGGGCTGGCGAACGCCATCATCCCGGGTGTCGCCCTGGCGAGGCACGGGGCTGGCCCTCACCGCCGTTCTGGCTGTCTTTGCGGTGGTCGCCGTTGCATCGTGGTTTCATGACCCGCACGACATCACTGGCCGCATCGCATCGCGGCCTGCGTCCTCGGCTGCTGCGCAAGCGGATGCCAATCTGCCTTCGGGAGAGTGGCATGCCTATGGCCGCACCGCATTCGGGCAGCGCTACTCGCCGCTTGATCAACTCACGCCTGCCAATGTGGACAAGCTCCAGATCGCGTGGCAGATGCACACCGGCGACGTGCGTGGCCGGCCCGGCGACCCCGAGGAGACGACCTTCGAAGTCACGCCGCTGAAGATCGGCAATCGCCTCATCCTGTGTACGCCACATCAACGCGTCCTGGCGCTCGACGCCACCACGGGTGCGGAGGTCTGGCGCTTCGACCCGAAGGTCGCCATCGAGGGCCACCTCGCGCTTCAGCATCTGACTTGCCGAGGCCTGTCGTACCAGCCACCCGAAGCGGCGGCCGCCAATGCTGCGGCCGGCAATGCGGCGGCAGGCGCCTGTCCTGGCAAGCTCTTCATGCCGACCGCGGATGGCAGGCTGCTGGCGCTCAATCCGGATACCGGTACGCCCTGCGCGAGTTTCGGTGGCGGAACGGGCCAGATCGACCTGTGGGCTCACATGCCCAACCGGCAGCCCGGTGCCTACTACTCGACGTCGCCCGTCGTGGTGACGCGCAAGCTCGTCATCGTCGGCGGAACGGTGCTGGACAACGTCTCGACGAACGAACAGTCGGGCGTGATCCGCGCTTTCGACATCAACACCGGCGCCCTCGTCTGGAACTGGGATTCGGCCAAGCCCGAAGCGACGGCGCCGATTGCGGCTGGCGAAAGCTACACCGCGAATTCGCCGAACAGTTGGTCCATCTCCAGCGTGGACGAAGGCTTGGGACTGGTCTACGTGCCGATGGGCAATCAGCCGCCGGACCAGTGGGGAGGCCAGCGCAGCGAAGCGGTGGAGCGCTTCTCGTCGGCCGTGGTCGCGTTGGAGCTTGCGACCGGGCGTGTGCGGTGGAGCTTTCAGACGGTGCACCACGACCTCTGGGACTACGACGTACCCGCGCAACCCACTCTGGTGGACCTTCAGGTGGGCGGCAGCGTCGTGCCCGCGCTGGTACAGCCCACGAAGCAAGGCGAATTGTTCGTTCTCGACCGCCGCACGGGCACGCCGGTTTTTCCGGTGACCGAGACCCCTGCCCCGCAAGGTGCCGCGACCGGCGACAAGGCGGCGGCTTCCCAGCCCCGCTCCACCCTCTCCTTCGACCCGAAGCCGCTGACGGGCAAGGACATGTGGGGCACGACGATGTTCGACCAGCTCTACTGCCGCATCGCGTTTCATCGCCTGCGCTACGAAGGCCGCTTCACGCCGCCCTCCACGCGCGGCACGCTGGTCTATCCAGGCAACTTCGGCGTGTTCAATTGGGGCGGCATTGCGGTGGATCCCGTGCGCCGCATGGGCTTCACGACGCCGACCTACCTGGCCTTCGTCTCGCGCCTCGTGCCGCGCACAGACGAAACGTCCCTGCTGGTGCAGGGCAAGGAGCGTCCGAAGGGCAGTCTTCCCGCACTTGGCGAGAACTTCGGTGCGCCGTTCGCGGTGAAGCTCTCCGCGTTCGTGAGTCCGCTGGGCATTCCGTGCCAAGCGCCGCCGTGGGGCTATGTTGCTGGCGTCGATTTCGATCAGGCGAAGGTCCTCTGGAAGCACCGCAACGGCACCGTGCGGGATCTGGCGCCTGTGCCCTTGCCTTTCAGGATGGGCGTGCCCAACCTTGGCGGTCCTGTTGTGACGGCAGGCGGGGTCGCCTTCCTCTCCGGCACGCTGGACAACTACGTCCGGGCCTACGACATGACGGACGGTCGGGAACTCTGGCGCAGCCGGTTGCCCGCTGGGGGTCAGGCAACGCCCATGACCTATTCGGGCGCGGACGGCCGCCAATACCTGCTGGTGGTCGCAGGCGGGCATGGTTCGCTCGGCACGAAGGCCGGAGACAGCGTCATCGCGTACGCATTGCCTCGTTAGCCGCAGAGCCGCTGTCGACCACTCCTACAAGCGCCAGGCGGGCTCGCCCACAGTGCGGGCGGCTGTGGGCGAGAACATGGGTCCTTGCGCGCATTGCTGCGGCAAATCAACCCAGGAGTACACATGGCTACATCGCCCAAGCATATGATCGAGGACGACGGTCTGCCGGACGCGATCGGTCCCCATGGCCCGCAACCACCCTCCCGGGGGCGGGTCGATCGCGGGCCCGATCAAGGCGCGCCCGAGCCGCTGGACTTCGATGATGACGAAATCATGTCCGGTCGCGGCAAGGCGCAAAGAGCTGGAGGCACTTCTGCAGCCGAAGGCGCCGACAGCGGCCGGCTCGGGCCGCCTTCCGAACAGCTGTCGGACTCGAATCTCCCGAGCGACGAGCCGGCGCCCAAAAGCAGGCGATGAAAGCAAGGGTCCGCCATGGACACCCAAACCACACCTGCAAGCGGGATCGCCAGCAACGAGGCCATCCCCATCAACCTGCACGTCAACAACGTCGACCACCAGACACGAGTGCCGCCCCGGGTGACCTTGCTCGATCTGTTGCGCGAAGAGATGCAACTGACGGGAACGAAGAAGGGTTGTGACCACGGCCAGTGCGGCGCGTGCACGGTCCTCCTCGATGGCCGCCGGGTGAACAGCTGCCTGGTGCTGGCTGTGAGCGTGGACGGTTCGTCCGTTCGCACGATCGAAGGCATGGCGTCAAGCGATGGCGCCGAAGGGCTGGACCCGCTCCAGCAGGCCTTCATGGAGCACGATGCATTCCAGTGCGGCTATTGCACGCCGGGGCAGATCTGCTCGGCGCGGGGTCTGCTCGAGGAAGGCAAAGCCCGCACGCGAGACGAAGTGCGGGAGCTGATGAGCGGCAACCTGTGCCGCTGCGGTGCCTACACAAACATCGTGGATGCCATCATGTCCGTGATGTCCGTCATGGAGCGCGAAGAGGCGCAGCGATGAACCGCTTCGAATACAGCCGCGCGCATGACACAGCCCAGGCGATCCAGTTCGCCGGCGTGCAGGGCGCGCGCTTTCTCGCGGGCGGGACCAACCTCGTCGACCTGATGAAGGAGAACGTGGAACGGCCGGCCACCGTGGTCGATATCCGCCGCTTGCCACTGCGAGAGATCTCCGACATCGATGGCGGCGGCCTGCGCCTGGGCGCGTTGGCGACGAACGCCGACACCGCCTACGACGCGCGGGTGGCCGCCCGCTACCCGCTCCTGTCATCGGCGATCCTGGCCGGCGCAAGCCCCCAACTGCGCAATGCGGCGACTAACGGTGGCAACCTCAACCAGCGCACGCGTTGCTACTACTTCTATGACACCGCGACGGCCTGCAACAAGCGCACGCCCGGCTCCGGTTGCGGAGCCATCGGTGGTGTGACGCGCATCCACGCGATTCTCGGCGCGAGCGAACATTGCATCGCAACGCATCCGTCGGACATGTGCGTTGCGTTGGCCGCACTGGACGCCCAAGTGCGCGTGCAGGGCCCGGCGGGAGAACGCACGATCGCCTTTGCCCAATACCATCGCTTGCCGGAAGACGATCCATCGCGCGACAACACGCTCCAACCCGGCGAACTCGTGACCGCGATCGACCTGCCCGCGGAAGACTTCAGCGAGCACTACACGTACCTGAAACTGCGTGACAGGCTTTCCTATGCGTTCGCACTGGTCTCGGTCGCTGCGGCTCTGCGCTTCGATGGCGATGGTCGCATCGAGGTAGCGCGCGTGGCACTCGGCGGCGTCGCGCACAAGCCCTGGCGCGTGCCCGAGGCGGAGGCGTTGCTGACCGGCGCGACCCCCTCCGACGCAATCTTCGCCAAAGCGGCCGATCGGCTCCTGGCGGGCGCTTCGGGCCAAGGCGGAAACGACTTCAAGATCGAGCTCGGACGACGCGCCATCGTGCGAGCGTTGCGGCAGGCGGCCGCAAAGACCCCTCAATCTCAAAACGACAAACGCGTGGCATGACATGAACGCATCCAATACGAGTGCCCGCATCGGTGACGCCATCAACCGGGTGGACGGGTTCGAGAAGGTGACGGGCCGGGCTCGCTATGCGGCCGAGCACAGCGCAGCCGACCTGCTGTACGGCTGGGTGGTCTCGGGCGACATCGCCAAGGGCAAAGTGCTGTCGATCGACGACTCGGCGGCCCGGGCCATCGAGGGCGTGGTGGAAGTGATCAGCCATTTCAACCGCCCGCACGTTGCATGGTTGGACCGCAGCTACCAGGACGAGGTCGCGGTGCCTGGCTCGCCGTTTCGCCCGCTCTACGACGGCGCCGTCGTCTTCAGCGGGCAACCGCTGGCGCTGGTGGTGGCGCAAACGCTGGAAGCGGCGCGCGATGCGGCAGCGCTGGTGCGGGTGACCTACGCGCCAGAGCCCCACAACACGGACTTCATGGTCGCTCTCAAGGAAAAGTTCGAGCCCGTCAGAAAGCGCGGCACCTTCCAGTCGCCCAAGGCACGTGGCGATGCCAAGGCGGGGTTCGACGCAGCGCCGCTGAAGCATGCCGCTGACTACCACCTGCCCTTGCATTTCCACAACCCGATGGAAATGCACGCATCGACCGTGATCTGGGAAGGCGGAGGCAAGATCACCGTCTACGACAAGACGCAGGGTTCGCAGAATGTCCAGTCCTACCTTGCTTCGGTCTTCGGGTTCTCCCCCGATGACGTGCGCGTGCTGAACCCCTACGTCGGCGGCGCGTTCGGCTCCGGCCTTCGGCCGCAATATCAGGTCTATCTCGCGACCCTGGCGGCCAAGATGCTCGAACGCTCGGTGCGCGTGGTGCTCACGCGCCAACAGATGTTCACCCACGTGCACCGGCCGGAGGCGCTCCAGTCGGTGCGCCTGGCGACGGATGCGCAGGGCCGGCTGCAGTCCATCGTCAACGATGCGACCACGTCCACATCGCGCTTCGAGAACTACATGGAGGTGGTCTGCAACTGGGGCTTGATGAACTATGCGTGCGAGAACGCATCGGGTGAGTACACCCTCGCGCCCGTGGACACGTACACCCCCGGGGACATGCGCGCGCCCGGCGCAGCCACCGGCATGACGCTGTTCGAGATCGCCATCGACGAGATGGCCTGCCTCGCCAAGGTGGATCCGCTGGCGTTCCGTCTGCTCAATTACTCCGAGGTCGACGCGATGGGCGACAAGCCCTTTACGTCGAAAGCGCTGCGCCAGGCCTACGAACAAGGGGCAGCCCGGTTCGGATGGAATCGGCGCTCGCCTGCGCCGCGATCGATGCGAGAGGGCTCCGAGCTTGTCGGCTTCGGCGTGGCGACCGGCATGTGGGATGCGATGTTCATGAAAACCACGGCCAGTGCACGCCTGAGCGCCGAAGGGGATCTGGTCGTCGCCTGCGCGGCCTCGGACATCGGCACCGGCACCTACACCGTGATGGCCCAGGTCGCCTCCGACACCCTGGGCTTGCCGCTGGCGCGCATCACGCCGCAACTCGGCGACAGCGCGCTGCCTGCATCGCCCGTCGAAGGCGGTTCATGGATGGCGGCATCGGCCGGTGCTGCGGTGCAGCTCGCCTGCCAGTCGATCGGTAGACAACTGATCGACGCAGCCCACGGGATGGACGGCAAGCCCCTCGGCAAGCCGAAGCTCGAGGAGGTGGAGTTTCGGGGCGGAATGATCGTGCTGAAATCCGACCCGTCACGCTCCGTGAGCATCGCCGACGTGATGCGTGCGTCCGGCAAGGATGCGTTGAGCGCCGAGGAAACCGCCAAGCCCGGCATCGGCGACAAGATCGGCCAGATGCTCAAGGCAAGCAATACGCACAGCGCGATCTTTGCCGAGGTGAAGGTCGATGAAGAAGTCGGCGTCGTGCGGGTCACACGCATCGTGTCCGCGGTGGCGGCGGGAAGAATCATCAACCCGAAGACTGCACGCAGCCAGATTCTTGGCGGTGTGGTCATGGGCATCGGAATGGCCTTGCACGAGGACGCATTCACCGATCACCGGCTCGGCCGGGTAATGAATCACAACTTTGCCGAATACCACGTGGCAGCAAACGCGGACATCTACGACATCGAAGTCATCTTCGTTGAAGAGCCCGATCCGGAAGTGACGCCGCTCGGCGTCAAGGGCCTGGGCGAAATCGGGATCGTGGGGACCGCGGCCGCGGTGGTCAACGCCATCTTTCACGCCACGGGCAAGCGCGTGCGCGACCTGCCCGCGACCATCGACAAGCTGCTGTGAGCGGCCCTACTCCCGCAGGTTGCCAAAGCCGAAGCGCTTGCCGCCGTGCTGCTCCGCAGCTTCGTCCGGAGGCTTCTCCGCAGTCCCTTCGCGCGGTCCCGTGTCCAGATCGCCCACCATGCCCTGCAGCGCCATCAACCCCGCGGCCATGGCTTCGTGATAGGTGGCTGCCGATGAGTCGGCCCGGCGGATCGGCTTCCACTCATGGGACTCGGTGTCCTTTTCCATCAGGACCCAATCGAAGCGCCCTTCACGGATTTCGTCGACCGTGACGGCAATGCGGCGCAGGCTGGCCATGGTCATCAGGGCGGCCGATGGTCAAGCCACCTTGCGCGATTTAGTGGGCGCCGCCTTCCTTGCCTTGGAGGGGCTCGCCGCCTTTCGTGGAGCGGCCTTTTTTGCGGTGGCTTTGCGCGGGGCTTTGTCCCCTTTCAGGCTGCGCGCCAGCAGTTCGGTCAGGTCGATGATTTCAGCGCCTTCGGAGGGCGCTTCCTCCTGCGGTTCGATCACGGTTTCGGTGTCGCCTGCCTTGACCTTCTTGTCGACCAGCTTCATCACGGCATGCTTGAACTCGTCCTGGAAGTCTTCGGGTTTCCACTCGCCCGACAAGTCCTTGACGAGTTGTTCGGCCATCTTCATTTCGGCAGCGCTGATGTTCGATGACTTCGCACCCGCGGCTGGAAGGTCGAGCCCTTCGAGCGACTTCACCTCGTCGCCCCACCGCATCAGGTTCAGCACGAGTGCCTTGTCGCTGGGCACCAAGGCTGCCAGGTGCTGCTTGGTGGCAATGACCACCTTGGCCAGCCCAATCTTCCCTGTCTTCAGGAGCACCTCGCGGAGCAGTGCGTAGACCTTCTGGCCCCTGTTCACCGGCGCGACGTAATAGGGGCGCTCCAGGTAGACGAACGGGATCGCATTGGCATCCACGAAGCGCTGGATCTCGATGGTCTGGGTCGTTCGCGGATAGGCGGCCTCGATCTCTTCAGGCGAGATGACGACGTACTTGCCGTCTTCGTATTCGACGCCCTTGACGATGTCGTCCTTGTCGATCTCCTTGCCCGTTCTCTTGTTGATTCGCTTGTAGCCCACCGGGTCCATGCTGCGCTTGTCCAGCCAGTCGAAGTCCACGCCTTGTTCCGTCGTTGCGGTGTGAAGCCCGACGGGGATGTTGACCAGTCCGAAGGTGATGGCGCCTTTCCAGAGCGTTCTGCCGCCGGTGGCCATTTCAGCGATTCCCTGCCGCACGCGGATGCTTCGCGGCCTTGACGAGGTCTGCCATGGGGTCTCCTTGATCTGCAGCAAATCTAGCCGCACGCCGCGCGCAACCTGCCGGACAAGGCTCTGACTGCATGAAGGACAGCATCGACTGCCCGCCGGCGCGCGTCGTCCTTGGCGGGTGCGTCAATGACGCCAGGGAGCCCGCTCCCTTTCAGCTTTCGACAGCGCGCTCCGTCACCTCGATCCAGCACGCGAAGATCGGGTGGCCGCCGACGATCATCGGCGGGCCTGCGCGATGCGCACGAAAGCCTTCGCGGCGCAGCAGTCGTTCGACGCCGAGCGGGGAGACCGTGATGATGCGCTCGACGCCGCTTCGGCGGGCGATCGCCAGTGATTCTTCGAGAAGCGCGACGGCTACCGGCGACGAAAACTGGTGCAGCGCATTGCCTTGCGTCGCCGCGAAGTCGACGGCGGCGAATCGCGAAAGCTCCCAGATCCGCGGATCGCAAGGAACAGGCTCGCCGCCGAGCAATTGGGGGAAGACGTCGCCCAGCAGATAAGGCCGGTCCGTGGGCAGCAGCCTCGCGGTTCCGACAATGTTCTGCCCGACGTCTCGCGCGGCGAGGTAGAGCGTGTCGTCGCGGTCGAACTGGTCTCTTTCCTTCCCTTCTTCGGTGAGGAGATCCCAGCCCAGCGTCTCCACGAACACCTTGTGGCGGTAGCGTGCGACTTCGTCGAGGATGTGCGGCGCCATCTCGGTCGGCCGTCCTGCCAATATTTCCATTGCCATTGCTTGTTCCCGGTTGTAGGTCGGGAAGATTTCAGCCGCCATGAGTCGGCGGCGAAACTATCATTTCTGACAGGTCAGGCGGCGTAGCGCTCGCAYACCGCCCGGAAAGCCAGCGCATTCCAGGCAAAGCCGTCGATGAAATTGGCGAGCATTTGCAGGCTTTCATTCCATGGCAAGGCCGCTCCATCGCCGTCGAGCAGCAGGATGTTGGTGCGCGGCAGTCCGATTCTGCAGATTTGCGGAGGCGACGCGGCTTCGTCGAACTGCCAGTCCCACCCGAGGCTGAGGCGGGGCTGTGCGGGACAGACCCACTCCGTGTAGCCCGACAGCGCGATGACCGCCCCACAGGCGCGGGCCTGTCCCGCGTCATCGTCGAGACCGGAGACCAGATGGGCCAGCTGCAGCTGGTCGAGATCGCGTCGTGCGATCCGAAGCAGTCCAGTGGACAAGGGAATGATCATGTCGTGGCTCCTGTGCAAGTGCGTCGAACCGTGCAAACGGTCCTGATTTGGAGGCCGCGCGATGCAGGCGTCGCAGCGGCGGTGATGCGTTTCCGCTAGATTGGTGGCTTGTTTCACGCAGGCGCGAGAATTCGCACTGCTGCCGCATATCCCGAGAGTCCCTCTTCCACCCAGCCGCCGACGCGACGCCAAAGCTGCCAACGAGCCCACCTTCATGCGTGCGTTCAACGAAAACCTGCTCACGGCGCTCGATCGAGCGTCCGGCGAGGACGTCGTCTTCGAGGCCTTGCTGGCGGCGGCCCGCGAACTGGGCTTCGAGCACTGCGCGTACGGCCTTCGACTCGCCGTGCCCGTGTCGAACCCGAAGGTCATCACGCTGAACAACTACCCGAAAGCGTGGCAGGAGAGATATCAGAAGGCCGGCTATCTGGCCATTGACCCCAGCGTTCGACATGGCAGTCTCAGTCAGCGCCCGCTGCTGTGGACTGACGATGTATTCGCATCTTCGAAGGAGTTCTGGGCCGAAGCGAGGGAGCAAGGCCTGCGGGTCGGCTGGGCGCAGTCGAGCCTGGACGGCTTCGGTATCGGCGGGATGCTGACGCTGTCGCGCTCGGGCGATCCGCTGACTGCGAACGAGCTCGCGTCGAAGGAAAGCGAAATGCGTTGGCTGGTGCAGGCGGCGCACCTTGCGATGTCGCGATTGCTCAAGCCGAAGTATGTGGTGCAGCCGGATGCCGCCCTGACGGCGCGTGAAATCGAGGTGCTCAAGTGGAGCGCCGATGGCAAGACCGCCGCGGAAATCGGCGACATCCTTTCCATTTCGATCCCGACGGTCAACTTTCATATCAAGAACGCGGTTCAAAAAATGAAGGCGGCGAACAAGACAGCCGCCGTGGTCCAGGCCCTGATGGCCGGGCTGCTGAACTGATTCGCTCCTGCCCGCGCTTGATCCAACGCGCCGCCGCGCTGCGAGGGCTGGGGCTCGCAGGTACTTTGTCACAGAGCGGTCGCACGCGAGGGGGTTTTCGCGGGCTACCTACCAGAATTGCTAGTTATCGGGTTGCGGCTGCTCGCCTCAAATCGAGGCATGAAACTGCCTGTGACTCGCTGCGTGAGCCCGCGACAAGCGAAGCTCGCCGCATCGCCTGGTCGCCGCATGGGGCGCCGGCCATGACGTCGCTTCTGAGCCGTGCGGAAATACGCGTGCATCTCGCGCCGCGTACCCTGATCGCTTGCGAGGTGGCGCGCCTCTGGCTCAGGCCGCTGATCACGCGCAAAGCTCACTTCGATTTCGCCGATGGCGACCGGGGCGCCGCCATGGAGGCCCTGGCTTCCTGGATCGGGCAGGGCCCGGCGGGCCGGGCACTGACTTGGATCATCGGAGCGGGCGAGACGCAGTACTTCGTGCTGCCCTGGTCCCCCGCATTGATCGATCGGGGCCTGCGCGATGCCTATGCCCGCGCACGCTTCGAGCAATTGTTCGATCAGGACGCGAGCTCTTCAGCCTTCTATTTTTCAGCGCCTTCGGACGACAACGGGCAGCTCGTCTCCTGCGTGCCGCTCGAATTGCCGAAAGAACTCGCGGCCTTCGCACGTCGCACGGGATGCGAGCTCGCCGGCATCAAGCCGTCCGTTCCGATGGTCTGGGATCAGTTTCGCGACGTGCTGGAGACCGAGCGGGGCACGCTTTGTGTCGTCGACGGCGACCGGCAGGCCATCGTCCGCCACGACAGAAAGCGCATCAAGGACATCACCGTGAGGCCTTCCTCGAAGCCCGCGGTTGCGACGTCGAAGCGCGAAGGCGTTTTCAGGCGCTTCTCGAACAATCCATCCATTGCGCCGCCGCCATCGACCGCCGATCTCCGGCTTCCCGGCCAACCGGGGTTCGTGGCGGCCCAAGACGCCGCTTATGCATTTGCCCTTTGTGGGGCGATCTGAGGCGCCGGCAGCCTCTCAGTTCACTGAATCGCGCTCGAATGTGCGATCGACATCGTGGCCTTCGGCTTGCGCCAGCAGGCGCGCTGCCGCACCCGCTGCCATTTCAAGCCGTCGCACATCGCGCTCGTCCAGGTGATCGCAGGCGGTAAAGCTGAAGCCGCAGAGAACGCCGTAGAGGCTGCCGTCTGAAAACCTGACCGGCACGCCGATATGTCCGCCCAATACGTCGTAGTGCTCCGGCAATCCGTAACGCGCGCGCTCCTGCCGCGCGCTCTTCAATAGCCGGGGCATTCGCCCATCGACGATGCGCTGGCAAATGGTCTTGTCCAGCGCGTGCGACTGCCCGATCTGGATGACCGGGGCCGGCGCTTTCGCCGAAACGTGACGGAACACGCGCTCGCCGCCAACGAATTCGCCGACGAAAACCACTTCCAGGTTGAGCTGCTCGCGCACCACGCGAAGCAGCGCGCTCATCGAGCGTTCCAGGTGCTCGAGACCACGTAAATCGGCCTCGGCCGTCAGCACGGCGAGTTGGCCACCCCAGCGCCCCAGGTCGCCGTCTTGTAAATTCGTTTCCATCAATAACTACTCTCCGTGCGGTCATCCTAAGTCAGCTGCGCAGAGCCAATGTGTGGAAAAGGACTTGAATCAGATGGAAATTGACATTGGGCGAAAGCCTGCAATGGGCAAACTAGTTCTATTGAATTCACTTTCCATTCGCCGTCCCTTCAATTCGACCGGAAGGAGCGCGGGCAGATCCGGCTAAGCTCAGCGCATGGTCATCACCATGAACTCGCTGGAAACCGCGATCCGCGGATCAATCAGGACCCATGCCAACGGCAAGGGACGCAGACTCGGACTGCGCGTCGAATGACGGCGGTGGGACTGCGCCTCACCGGCCCGGGCGGCTGCCAATACGATCTTGGCGACCCCATCCATGTTTTCGACGGGCAGACGCTGATCGGACGTGTTCAGTCCGTGAGGCTCAGTCCGGACGGAGCGGAGGTGTTGATCGAGAACTTCATCACCGTCGATTTCCAGGGCTTTCGGATCGGTGCCCTCCCCAAGCTGGTGTTGGCCGAGGTGGTCAGCTTCATCGCTGATCTGCGCCCGTCGATTCATACGATCGGCATCGAGCTCAGTCGCGAGATCGCCGACTTCGATGGCCGCGAGGCTTTGCTGGCCAAGGCGCGGTCCGAGATTCTGCAGAGCATTGGCGCCCAGGACATCCGGGTAACGCCCAAGGCGGCGCATTTCGTGGTCACCGGCATCTGGCGCTACGACAGTGCAAGCGTCGCCGCTCTGGCAGCCGCCTTGCAGGTGCAGCGCGATGCCTACCGTGCGGGCAAGAGTGCGATGCCCGCCCCGCTGAGGACGCGCTTGGGCAAACTGCTGCGCAAGAAGACTTCCTGACTTCAGAAGGGCATCAGTTTCTTGATTTCGTCGGCGACCTGGACAACCGGCACCTGCGTCAGCGCGACGCAAATCAGCGGTATGAGCGCAGCCATGACGATCGGGATCACGCTTTCCAGATTGACCGGCACAGGCAGCATTCGCCTGATGAGGTCGTAGCCCGCCGCGAAATCCGCCAGCGAGGATGGGTCCGGAGACCCAAGCAACTCCTCGGCCGGCTCCTCGCCGGAGATCCATTTCGCATCGAACGAGAGGTTGTGCTTGCTCGCCAATGAGCCGTAGTGCGCAAGTCCCTGGTGCTTGAGCGCAACCAGTTGCGGCATGAACACCGCCAGTGGAACGATAAAGGCAAGCGCGAAGAGCACGATCATCCCAAGGAGCGCGAACTTGAATCCCATCAAGCTGGCGCCGCCATACACCACCGCCTTGAGCACGGTCGCCGACACGACGGTGCTTTCCGCGAACACGAACAGCACATAGGTTCTTGGGTACTGTCCCACGAAGGCGAGGCCGCCGCAGCGATCCGGGTGGGTGGCGACGAGGCGCAGTCCGCAACGGGAGATATCGAAGAGCATGATCCCCCAGGTGACGAAGCGCCATAGCCAGCGGCCGAAGAGAAACCAGTACAGAGGCAGCGAGACAAGGGCCACCCACCAGCCGGCAAGGGTGAGTTGGAGGGAGCCGTCGACCATGCGTCCATGCCAGGCGCCCTGATCGGTCGTCATGGGCGCGTTCAGGAGCCAGAGGTATGCCAAGGCGTACGCCAACACCAGGATGGCTGCTTCGGCAAGGGACGAGCCGGTGCGTCGGCCCATGTTCGCCTTGGCCCTCGCCATGCAGATGCGGGACGCTTCAGTCACGATCCCGCGCGCCTCGAACTCGTTGACGAGGCGGGCCATGCGCGTGTCCGATGACTGCTCCATCACGACGAAGCAAACGATCGCGATCGCCAAGGCGTAGGTGCTGTAGTCGAGCAGGATCGCCCGCTCGTGGTGGGGACCGATCGCGAGCCCCTGGGTTGCTGCAAGGACCACGGCCGGTATCCAGGCCACCGCTACGAACAGCATCGCGCGGCGACGCACACTGAGGTCGGTTTCGCTGAGAAGGCCAAGCCTGCGCTGCAGTCGATAGAAGGGTCCGTGCCTGTTGAACGAGATCGGCATGGGCTGCGAATCCTATGAGGTGTTTTGCTGTCCTCCCGTGGCGCGTCACATCCTAGCGGGAACGGCAAACGGTGTCGCGGACAACTTGTCCTATTCCCAATGGGCTCGCCCTCATGTTCAATAGCACTTCTCGCAGAACCGCTGCAGCAGCCTTCCATGGAGATGCCAAGAGATGGATTCACTCACGCTCGCCCGCATCCAATTCGGCTTCACGATCTCGTTTCACATCATCTTTCCGGCGCTCACCATCGGCCTGGCAAGCTATCTGGCCGTGCTGGAGGCGCTGTGGCTTCGCACTCACCGCAAGGTCTACATCGATCTCTATCAGTTCTGGATCAAGGTGTTCTCGGTGGCCTTCGGCATGGGGGTGGTGTCGGGCCTGGTGATGGCCTACCAGTTCGGCACCAACTGGAGCAACTTCTCCCGCTTCGCGGGTGGCGTGACCGGGCCTCTCCTCACTTACGAGGTACTCACCGCTTTCTTCCTCGAGGCAGGCTTTCTCGGCGTGATGCTGTTCGGGCGCGACCGGGTCGGGCCCGGCCTGCACTTCATCGCGACGCTCGCCGTGGCCGTCGGCACGCTGGTGTCGGCGACCTGGATCCTCGCATCCAACAGTTGGATGCAGACGCCGCAGGGCCACGAGATCATCGACGGCCGGGTGGTGCCGGTCGATTGGGTTAAGGTGATCCTCAACCCGTCTTTTCCTTATCGCCTCGCGCACACCGTGGTCGCCTCCTACATCGCCACCGCGCTGATGGTGGGCGGCGCGGCCGCATGGCACTTGCTGCGGGGGCGCGACAACAGCGGTGTTCGCACGATGTTTTCAATGGCGCTCTGGATGCTGCTCGTGGCTGCACCGATCCAGGCGCTCATCGGCGATCAGCACGGCCTCAACACGATGGAGCACCAGCCGGCCAAGCTGGCCGCGATCGAAGGCCACTGGGAGCGCACGCCGGAGGGCGAAGGCGTTCCGCTGCTGCTGTTCGGCTGGCCCGACATGGAAGCCGAAGTGACTCGCTTCGCGATCGAGATTCCGCGCGCGGGCAGCCTGCTTCTTGCCCATAGCTGGGACGGGCAGATTCCCGCGCTGAAAGACTTCGCCAGGGAAGACCGGCCGAACTCGACGATTGTGTTCTGGACCTTTCGCGCGATGGTCGGAATGGGCTTGCTGATGATCGCGCTGGCGCTCTGGGGACTTTGGTTGCGCCGCGGACAGCGGTTGTTCAGTCATCGCTGGTTCCTGCGTTTCGCCCTCGCCCTTTCGCCCGCGGGCCTGGCGGCGATCCTGGCGGGCTGGTACACGACCGAAATCGGACGGCAACCCTGGATCGTCTACGGACTCATGCGCACTGCCGAGGCGGCTTCGCCACAGCATTCGGCTTCGCAGGTGGGTTTCACGCTCGCACTGTTCGTGCTGGTGTATTTCGTCGTGTTCGGCGCGGGCACTGCCTACGGACTGCGCCTGATTGCAAAGGGGCCATCGACCAACGAAGGCGACCTGCCGGCACACGGCGGGCCCGGAGAGTCGCGCCAACCGATGCGCCCGCTCTCGGCCGCGTCCGATGGCATCGATGAACAAGGCGATCTCGCCGCACCGGAGGCCGTGTAATGGGTATTGACCTTCCCCTCATCTGGGCCGTGATCATCCTGTTCGGCATCATGATGTATGTCGTGATGGATGGGTTCGATCTCGGCATCGGCATCCTCTTTCCGTTCTTTCCCGCCAAGGCGGACCGCGACGTCATGATGAACACCGTCGCACCTGTGTGGGACGGCAACGAGACCTGGCTGGTGCTGGGCGGTGCCGGTTTGCTGGCTGCATTTCCGCTGGCGTATGCGGTCATCCTCAGCGCCTTCTACCTGCCGCTCATCCTGATGCTGGTGGGGCTCGTGTTCCGCGGCGTGGCCTTCGAGTTTCGCTTCAAGGCACGTGCCGGCAAGCGTCGCTGGTGGGATGCGGCCTTTATCGGCGGCTCGATCACTGCCACCTTCTTTCAAGGCGTGACCCTGGGCGCCTTCCTCAATGGCTTGAAGGTCGTGGACGGCAACTTCGCCGGCGGGCCTTTCGATTGGGTGACCCCGTTCGCGATCTTCACGGGGCTGGCGCTGGTGGCGGCCTATGCATTGCTGGGCGCGACCTGGCTGCTGATGAAGACCGAGGGCGAGCTGCACGACCGCATGCGCAAGCTCTCACGGCCGCTGGTGTGGGTGATGCTCGGCGTCATCGGCGCGCTGAGCGTGTGGACGCCCTTGGCGCATGCCGCAATCGCAGCGCGCTGGTTCACGCTGCCCAACCTGCTCTACTTCGCGCCGGTGCCCCTGCTGGTTTGCTTGGTCGTGTGGCGGCTGCTGCAGGACCTGCGGGGTGACGCGCATGCGTCGCCCTTCGTGCTCACGCTGGCATTGCTCTTCCTCGGATACAGCGGACTGGGCATCAGCCTTTGGCCCAACGTGATCCCGCCGGACATCTCGATCTGGCAAGCCTCCGGTCCGCCTCAAAGTCTGGGCTTCGCCCTGGTCGGGGCGCTGATGATCATCCCGATCATCCTGATGTACACGGCGTGGAGCTACTGGGTGTTCCGCGGCAAGGTGCGGCATGGCGATGGCTACCACTGAGGCCCGGCGCGGCTGGCAGCTTTGGCTGCGGAGGCTCGGATGGTTGGCAGCCCTGTGGGCGGTGAGCGTCGGCACGCTCTTCCTGCTGGCATTGCTCGTGCGTTTCCTCCTGGGCTCGGTCGGCCTCACGCGCTGAGATCGCAGCCAGCATTTGCTTCTTCGTTTCGTGAAGTAGTCTCCATTGCTGAGTGGCGCTTTCTAGACGGTTCGCCGCCAGGGCTTCGCTCATGAGATTATTTTTCCTTCACGTCACCCTGATCCTTTGAAGCGAGGTTGCTCAATGACGACCACCGCAACGCGAACACTCCACCCCATCATCCGCGACCGAGCGGGCGAGGTCGAACCCATCCCGGCGGCACTGGCGGCGATCACCGGTCAGGCGTTGACGGTGGTGGACCGCATGCTGAGGCAGTGCATGGCCGACCTGAAGGGACTCTCAGGCGTCAACGGCGGGGTTTCTCCCGAAGACGCATGCCACGCGGCGTTCTTTCGGTTCGGCTATGACCCGCATCGGCTGTATGCCGACGTGCGCCGCCGGCCAGCCATGGGCGAGCTGCTCCGCGCCTATGCCCGAACGCCGGGCCCGACGGAACGGCTTTTCGCGATCTGCGATGGCGGTGCGTTCGCATTCCTGGGCAGCCAGGCCGCGGCGTGGACAAGAAGCGCACCGGCCGACCTCGGCACGCTGGTTCGCGACGGAATGCTGGACATGCAAGCGTCGGTTCGGTTTGCCTTCACCGTGACTCGCCAGCGAGTGGTCGCCCTTGCCCCGCCGGACCACAAGTTCCTTGAATCCGTGGCGGTGCCGGCGTTCGCGTTGGCCGATGCCTACAACATCGAAGTGAGGCCGATGGGTTGGCCCTACTGGAACCTCTCCTTCCCGGGAGAGATGACGGACGGTGCGCCGGAGTCCGGTGCGACCCTGGTGTGCGGCGAACACGAACTGCTCAGCGTGATCAACGATCGTGTGCGCCAGCTCGAACGGGCTGACGAGACCGCCGAGGCGCTCATCGCCCAGCTGCGGCGGCGCTGCCAGCGCCGAGCTTGAACACGCTCACAGCTTGCGACAAGCTGGCCGCCTGATCCTGCAGCGAGCCTGCCGCAGCGGCGGCCTCTTCGACCAGCGCCGCGTTCTGCTGCGTGACCTGGTCCATCTGCGTGATCGCCTGGTTGATCTGCTCGATGCCTGACGTCTGCTCCTGGCTCGCGGCAGTGATCTCGCCCATGATGTCCGTCACGCGCTTGACGCTGTCGACGATCTCTTCCATGGTCTTTCCGGCTTCGGCCACCTGCTTGCTGCCTTCCTCGACTTTTTCTACCGAGTCGCCGATGAGCGTCTTGATTTCCTTGGCTGCTGCGGCTGAGCGTTGGGCCAGGCTGCGCACTTCGGAGGCCACGACGGCGAAGCCGCGGCCCTGCTCGCCAGCGCGGGCGGCTTCGACTGCTGCGTTCAATGCAAGGATGTTCGTCTGGAATGCAATGCCGTCGATCACGCCGATGATGTCCACGATCTTGCGCGACGATGCATTGATGGAGCCCATCGTGTCGACCACCTGCGAGACGACACTGCCGCCCTTGACCGCTACTTCGGAAGCGGACACCGCAAGCTGATTGGCTTGGCGCGCGTTGTCGGCGTTCTGCTTGACGGTCGAGGTGAGCTCTTCCATCGAAGCGGCGGTCTGCTCCAGCGAGCTCGCCTGCTCTTCGGTGCGCGAGGACAAGTCCTGATTGCCCGTGGCGATCTGGCTCGATGCCGTCGCGATGGTGTCCGTGCCCGTACGCACTTCGGCCACGATCTTTGCGAGATTGCTGCGCATGTGCTCGACTGCATGCATGAGGCTCGATTCGTCGCCTGCGTTGACGCGGATGTCCGCCGCAAGATCACCGTCTGCAATGCGGCGCGCCACTTCGACAGCGGTTGCCGGTTCGCCGCCCAGCTGCCTGAGCATCGCGCGCCGGATGATCCAACCGAGAGCCAGCAGGAGCACCGCCAGCAGGAGTGTGACGAGAGAGAAGTTCACCAGCCGTCCGAGGATGGTGGTGTTCACGGTGTCCACGTAGACGCCCGACCCGACGATCCAGCCCCAGGGCTTGAAGCCCTTGACATACGACACCTTGGGCACCGGCTTCTCGCTGCCAGGCTTGGGCCAGTCGTAGGCCACGAACCCCGCGTCCTTCGCCTTGACCGTGTTCACGAACTCGGTGAAGAGCTTCAACACGGACAAGTCCTTGCGTTGCGAGAGGTCCGAGTTTTCGAGCGCCGGGGTGATCGGATGCATCAGAACCAGCGGCCCCATGTCGTTCACCCAGAAATACTCCTTGTCGTTGTAGCGCAGGCCGCGAAGGGACTGCAACGCCTGCTCCTTGGCCTGTGCTTCGCTCAGCTGGCCTTTCTCCGAGAGGCCGTGGTAGTAGGCAACGAGGCCGTAGGCAGTCTCGACGGTCTGGCGGACGCTGGCCTGCCGCTCTTCCATGATGAGCTTCTGCTCGGAATGAAGAAACAACCCTGTCAGGGCGATGACGCCGACGATGGCGCCGCAGACGAGCATGCCAAGCATTCGCGCAATGCTCATGGATGGGGAGTTCGGCGACTCTGGCATGAAATGCTCTTTGGGTGAATTGATCGGGTTGTCTCGTCCGTTGTTATCGGCAGTCGCCAGTGGGTGTTGAAGGGCTGAGTGGTGCCGAACGCCGTACTTTCTGTAATACGCTAACGGACTTCCGATCAAGTCCAAACCGCAAAATCCCAAATACGCCATCTAGAATCAACCCAACATCAAAGGCCGTTAGCGTATTCATGACGCCGATTTCTCTCTTCGACGAAGCACCCGCTGAAACCCATCGCCTCGCATTCGAGCGATGGCTCGATGCGCACCGGGCCTCAGGCTCGATGCGTCGGCCCGCTTCGATTCAGGTCTATCGAGACATGTGGGGCGCGTTCACCGCCTGGTGTCTGGGCCAGTCCCCTGCCGTCACACTGGCCTCGCTCGATCTGCAAGATCTGCAGGCCTTTCAGTCCGCGCGTTTCGGGCGCAAGAGTTCGGACCTTTCGCTCTCGCCCCGCCATGCACTGAAACTGGTGCGGCTGATCGATCGCGTGCTGCGGCACCATGCCGCCGAGACCGACACGCCGCCGAACACGGCAGCGCACGACTGGCTCGCCGCGCATCCCGAGGTGCGCTATGCCGAGTCGGCACACGCCGATCCATTGCCCGAGTTTCTGTCCGTGGCCGAAGCCCGTCTCCTGATCGCCTTTCTGTCCAACGCCCGGCCGCGGCCGGGCCTTTCGGCAGCGCGGAGGGACAGCCATGCGGCTCTCACCTGGCAAGAACTTCGCAATCGCACCTCGGTGGCGTTGCAGTTGGGCGGCGGACTGACGCCCGGCGACGTGCGCGTGCTGACGCTGGCCTCGCCCATATCGCGCGGAGGGCAGGTCCGGGACCGTCCCTGGAAAGTGGCAGTGCCGGGCGACGGCAATTCGCTGGCGCGGGAGACACCGATCGCGGCCTGGGCGGGTGAACTGCTTCAGCACTGGCTGCACGTTCGTGCGAGTTCGCGCATCGAGGGAGGCTTTCTGTTTCCGTCGACGCGCAGCGGAAAGCCATGGGGCAAGGAGTCCCAGTACAAGTGCGCCAAGGCCGTGCTGGAAGATGCCGGCATCGACAGCCGCGAGGGTGGCTCGTTCCGCCTGCGGCATACCTTTGCGCTGCGGCAACTGCGCCGTGGCTTCGAGCCCGAGGCCGTCGCGCGTTGGCTCGGTGTTGAGCCTGCGGTCATGGACCGCTACCGACGCGTGGTGGCCACTCCCATCGACATCGCCTGAAACGGGCGGCGCCAATGTGGACATGCCCGGGATTCACGCCGGTGGCTATGAGGCACGATTGCGAAGCACGACAAGCCGCGAAAGATCCAGCAGGTTGACCGATTCGACATCCACCAATTCCCAATCGTAGGAGAGCACCTGCTCCTCGAAGCGAAAGTCGGAACGAAACCCCACATGTGCCGCAGCGGAGCGGATGGAGCGTTCGAGCAACCACCAGAACTTGCTTCCGCTGAAGTGATTGAGGATGAAGATGGTGCCGTCGGGCTTGCAGACTCTGCGGATCTCTCGCACCAGTTCGGCCGGATGGGGCGTGACGGACAGCACATAGGGCACCGTGACACAGTCGAAGCTCGCATCGGCAAAACTCATCCGCTCCGCATTCATCTGCGCAATGTGAATGTCGTGATGCTCAAGATGGGCGGCACGCTCGCGTGCACGCGCCAGCATTTGAGGCGACAGATCGATGCCCACGATGCGAGTCTTTGCAGGGTAGCTCGCGAGAGCGAGCCCTGTGCCCACGCCGACTTCCAGCAGCGAAGCCGGCCCGAGTTGACTCACCCGCTCGCCCATGCGCTTGCGCCCTGGTTCCAGCACCTGGCCGAAGAGCAGGTCGTACAGGGGCGCCGCCTGGTTGTAGACGCGCTTGACGCCAGATTCGCAGATCTGCACTTGAGTACGCTTCATCGGCCAACTTGCCGGCGGCGCCGGCTCCTGGCGCGCGTTGCTTGCCGCACGGGCGCGTTGCTGTTGCTCTGCGCGGCCCCTGTCTGTCATAGCGTCCTTTCAGTGGTTCGCAAGAAGCTGTGCCGACACAAAGCCGGGCAGTGTCAGACGCCTCGGATTTCCGATGAGGACGTTGCTCCTCTCTCCGACATGGCGTGTGCTCCGCTTCTCACACCGGGCAGACTCAGCATTGCCAGATTGGGTGGGGTCATCCATAGAAAGGAAAGCCATGGCCACCAGCAGCCTCCTCGGCGGCGAGCATGCTTCGCCCAAGCCCTCAGGCACGGAAATCGATGCGCTCGGCCCCAGCGACAGCAGCGACAGCGGCAGCGACGTCCAGACAGATCGAAACCATTCAGCACTGCCTGACCAGAGTTCCGAAGGCGCCTTGCCGATCGCGCACGAAAGCGATACCGCTGCCTCCGGCACCGGCGAACTGGCATCGGCGGACACGAGCGCGCCGGAAGAAAACGCGGACATCCTGCCTGATCGCGTCGGCTACGTGCCCGGCGATGGCGGGAGCGCAGACGGCATTGCCGACGAAGATGCCGCGCAGCCCGACCAACTCGCGGTGCCCGAAGGCGATCGCTCCGATGAAGACGAAGACGAAGACGACGATGACACCGCGTGACCTCGAGATGACTCAGCGGGTCTCTTCGGCCTCGGGCTTGTCTCCGCTCTCCGGCGCGCGCGATGGGTCGTCCTTGGCGCGCTCCGGGCGGGGTTTGCCTTGGGATTTGTCTGTCAATTTGCCGGTCGTGGACGTCTCCGAGTCCTGCCTCGCGCCGCCCGTGTCTCTCGCTTGATCTGCTTGGCCGCCTTGCGGCTTGCCGCCGGGGACTGTCATCCTTGCTGCTCCTTTAAGACTTTGGAGTGTCAAGGCACAGTCCGGCGCGCCGGACGCGGTGGGCGTAGGAAATCCGCGCATCGCATTACCGGACTGTTCGACGTCGAGCGGTTCCGCCTGCCAAACCGGCAGGCGCCTACATCCCCGGCTTGCGATTCCGGATAGCTTTGCAGCACTCCCATGGCCGAATCCAAACTCGCCGTCTACGGTGCCATTGCGGCGAACGTCGCGATCGCGACCACCAAGTTCATCGTCGCCGGCATCACGGGCAGCTCGGCCATGTTGTCCGAAGGCGTCCACAGTGCCGTCGACACCTTCAACGGCATCCTGCTGCTGGTGGGCCTGCGGCTGAGCAAGCGTCCGGCGACGGACGAGCATCCATTCGGCCACGGAAAGGAGCTGTACTTCTGGAGCCTGATCGTCGCGGTGCTCATCTTCGGACTGGGCGGCGGAGCGTCCTTCTACGAAGGTTTCCAGCACATCGCCCAGCCCGAGCCCATGCGGGATCCCACCTGGAACTACGTCGTACTGGCCGCCGCTGCCCTGTTCGAGGGGTCGAGCTTCGCGATTGCACTCCGGCAATTCAGGAAAGAGGCCGGCGCCCGGCCTTTCTGGCGCGCACTGCATGCGAGCAAGGATCCGACCACCTACACAGTGCTGGCCGAAGATTCCGCGGCGCTTCTGGGTCTCGCGATCGCGGCGGCGGGCGTGTATCTGAGTCATCGACTCGGCATGCCGGAGCTCGACGGTGTGGCATCGCTCCTCATCGGGCTCCTGCTGGCGGGCGTCGCGGTGCTGCTGGTCCGCGAATCGCGCGGGCTCTTGATCGGCGAAGGTGTGCGCCCGGAGACCGCACGAGCCATTCGCGCCATGGCACGCGAGCAGCCCGGCGTGCATGCGGTCGGGCGCGTCCTGTCGATGTATCTGGGGCCGAGCGAGGTGCTGGCGGTGATCGATCTCGACTTCGATGACGGCACCTCGACCGAGGAGGCCGGCGATGCCATTGCCGCGATCGAAGCTCGCGTGCGGTCGCGCTATCCGATGATCAAGCGCCTCTTCATCGAGGCAGGCGCTGCCGCTTCAAGCGAATCGGCGCCTGCCGTTCACTAGGGCGTGGTGCGCATGACGGCCGTGGATTCGCGCGGGCTGGAGGCCTGGAGCCGCTCCAGCAGCACCCCGAGCGCCGTCACCCCGATGATCAGCGTTCCCCAAATGGCCAGGGTCAGGAAGGGGCTGAAGTCGAGCAGGTTGAAGGCAGACGAAATCACCTGCAGGATGATCAGGGCCATGATCAGCCCGCCCACCTTGCCGAAGCCGCCGAACGGGTCGACGCCCCCCAGAACGGCCGCCAGGATGGTCACCAGCAGATAGCTCTCGCCGTAGCTCGCGTTGGCCGAGTTGAAGCGAGCCATCATGACCAGCGCCGCCACCATCGCGAGAAGGCTCGACAGTACGTACACGCCCAGCAGAACACGCCGCGTATCCACGCCCGAATAGCGTGTGGCCTTCTCACTCGATCCGATCATGTAGAGCTTGAGGCCGAACGGGCTCTTGCCGAGCATGACCGCCATCGGCACGCACAGCGCCAGAAAAATGAGGAGCGCCACCGGCACACCCAGCAGCGTTCCGTTGCCGAGGAACACGATCGACTCCGGGAAGCCCGAGATCACGTTGCCGCGAGTGAGGCCGATCGACAGGCCCTTGCACATCGTCATCGTGCCGAGCGTGGCGAGGATGGGCGACACCCCCAGCCACGCAATGATGAAGCCGTTGATGAGGCCAACCAGAAGCGCCACGCCAAGGCCGGCAAGGACGGCGATGACCTGCCATGCGACCACCATGGAGCCTTGCGCGCCGGGCACGTGCGTGGTCAGCACCCAAGCCATCGCGAGTGCGCACAGGTTGGCGCAGGCGATGATCGACAGATTGAGTCCGCCCGAGAGCAGGGTGACCATCATCGCCAGCGACAGGATGCCCAGCTCGGGCAGCTGGAAGGCCATCGACTGCAGCGCGCCCACACTGAAGAAGCGGTCGCCCAGCAGCAGGCCGAACAGCGCGAGCAGCGCCACCAGCACCAGCGAAAGCATCGGCACGGTGCCCCCGTGCAGGAAGCGTCGGAAGCTCATCAATTGATCGCCTTTGCCGCGCGGCGCCGGCGCTCCGACCAGGCGGTCATCGAGACCGCCACCAGGATCGTCAATCCCACGAACCATTGGTTCCAGTAAGACGACACACCGATGAGCACCAGCCCGTTTTGCAGAATCGCCAGCAGCGCCACGCCCAGCATCGCACCCCAGACAGTGCCCACGCCACCCGTGAGGCTGGCCCCGCCCAGCACCACCGCCGCCAGCACGTCCAGTTCCTTGCCGACCAGCACCGTTGGCGTGACCGACTGCGCGAGTTGCGCCTGCACGAGCGACGCAACGCCGGCGACGAAGCCAAGATAGCCATACACCAGCAGGTTGAGCCGGAACATGTGAAAACCGAGCCGTTGCGCCGCTTCCTTGTTGCCGCCCATGGCGTAGATCTGTCGACCGATGTTGGTCCGGTTGAGCAGCAGCCATGCGGCCGCGAAAGACAGCACCAGCACGATGATCTGCAGGTTCAGCGCATAGGGCACGCCGCCTGCGTCTTCCTGCTCGAACCACCAGATGCCGTCGCGGAAGAACTTGGGGAGCGAAGTGATGTACTTCCCGCCGGTGGTGAAGATCAAGAGGCCATAGAAGATGTTGAGCGTCGCGATCGACACGATGATCGACGAGATGCGCAGCTTCGTGATGAACACTGCATTGATGAGCCCGCACATCAGCCCGACCGCCGCTGCAATGGCGAACAGTGGCACCCAGCCGAGCCCATGCTTGATGCCGAGTGTCAGCGCTACGTATTGCGCCACCGATGCTGTCGCGGTGAACGAGATGTCGATGCCGCCCGACACCAGCACGACGAGCAGTCCCGAAGCCAGGATGCCGACGAAGGCATTGGAGGTGAGCAGGTCGTACGCGTTCTGCATCGTGAGAAAGCTGCTTGTCGCCAACGAGAGCACGAGCGACAGGACCAGGATCACCGCCAGCAGCCAGAACTCGTGGCTGCGAACAAAGCGCCTCGCGAAGCCGCTATGCATCGACCACCGCCTGCAACTGTGCCTCGGACGCCTCACCCGGCACGCATTCGCCCGCCATGCGTCCGCGGCGCATCACGAGCACGCGATGTGCGTGATAGAACACTTCCGGTATTTCGTCTGATATCAGCAGGATCGCTATGCCCTTCGCGGCCAGTGCGCGCATCACCTCATAGATCCCGTCCTTGGCTGCGATGTCGACGCCGACCGTCGGGCTGTCGAGGATCAGCAGCCTGGGCTGCGTCGCCATCCATTTTGCAAGCACCACACGCTGCTGGTTTCCGCCGGACAGCGTGCGCACCGCGTTGGCCGGATCCGGCGCCTTGATCGAGAGTTCG
The DNA here is from genome assembly GCF_056399425.1 of Variovorax sp. 01N429. Lineage (NCBI taxonomy): Bacteria > Pseudomonadati > Pseudomonadota > Betaproteobacteria > Burkholderiales > Comamonadaceae > Variovorax > Variovorax sp. 01N429. The sequence goes on from NZ_JBFTRG010000014.1 coordinate 102,585, forward strand.
CGTATCCAGTGCTGCGCCGTGCGCTCGCGCGCAGGCTCCGGCACGAGGCCGATGCCATTGGCCAGCTTGTCGAGCACCGTCAGCAGGATGTTCGAGGCGATGGGCTGCTCCAGCACCAGGCCCAGGTTCAGCCGGTCTTCGGACACATAGGCGATGCCCTCCTCGATGGCTTGCGCGTTGCTCTTGAGCGCAAGCAGCTTGCCTTCCAGCCGGATCTCCCCGGAGGTGGGGCGGTTCATGCCGAAGAGCGAAAGCGCGAACTCGGTACGGCCAGAGCCGAGCAAGCCCGTGAGCCCGACGATCTCGCCAGCGCGAATGTCCAGGCTGATGTCGTCGTACTGCCCGCGGCGCGTGAGATGACGCACCGACAGCACCGTCTTTGCCTGAGGCATCGCCGACACGGAGGTCTGATAGGCAAACGCCTTTCCGGTCATGAGGTGCGCGAGCTTCCTGTCGTCCATCTCGGAGGCCGGGTAGTCGCCGACCTTCGCTCCATCGCGCAGTACCGTCACGCGCTCGGCAATCTTCATCACCTCATCGAGTCGGTGCGAGACAAAGACGATGCAGATCCCATGGCGCTTGAGATCGGCAACGAGGCGCACCAATGCGTCGACCTCGTGCCGCGACAGGGACGCAGTCGGCTCGTCCATGATCACCAGCTTCGCGTCAGCGGCCATCGCACGGCAGATCGCAACCAGCTGCCGGTTGGCAATGGACAAGTCTTCCACGCGAGCATCGGGGTCGAGCGAAGCGCCGATGCGCGCCATCGCCTCCGCGGCAGTGGCACGCAGGCGCTTCCAGTTGACCGTCTGCAACGGCCCCAGGTGAGTGGCGACGGAGATGTTCTCCGCGACGGTCAGGTTCGGAAACAGCGACAGGTCCTGGTAGATCACCTGAATGCCTGACGCCGTCGATTGCACCGGATCGAGATGCAGGTACTCCCGCCCGTCGATGGCGATGCGCCCGCCCGGTTCCGGAGCCAGCACGCCCGCGATGATCTTGATCAGCGTCGACTTGCCCGAACCGTTTTCACCGACCAGGCAGTGCACTTCGCCCGCCGGCAACGTCAGATCGACATTGCGCAGCGCGACGACGCCGCCGAAGTGCTTCGAGATGCCCCGCAGTTCGAGGAAGTTGGCCAAGCCCTAGAGCCCACCGGCGATCAGGCCCGCGATCGTGTCATTGTTGATCCGCATGATCTTGTCGACCTTGATCAGCTTGCCGGGCACGTCGACCGAAGCCTTGCCCAGGCCGGGGATCTCCACGCCGTCGGTGATCGGCTTGCCGTCCACCACCAGGCGGGCGACCGCGACCATTGCATAGCCTGCATCCGTCGGGTTCCAGAGAAAGCCCTCGCGGATGATGCCGTCGGCGATGAGGTCCTTGGCCTGCGAAGGCAGCACCGTGCCGACGATGGCGATCTTCTTTCCAAGCCGCTTCTCGCGCACCGCATTGCCCGCACCGATCGGGCCGTTGGAGCCAAAGCCCAGGATGCCCTTGAGGTTCGGATAGGCCTTGATGACGTCGAGCGTCGTCTTGTAGGAAGAGTCGATCTCGTCCGCGCCCGGAAAGCGATCGGCCGCGAGCTTCATCTTCGGGTAGTTCGCCTTCTGGTAGGCGATCGCCGCGTCGGCCCACTTGTTGTGCAGCGGCGTGGTCAGCGTGCCCACGTACACGACGTACTCACCCGATTCGCCCATGTCCTTGGCGATGCGCTGCATCTGCACTTCGCCGAACTTGACCGAGTCGATGAGCTCCACATTCCAGTCGCGCCCGGCCTGCTCCGGACCTTCGTGCGTGATGACCTTGATGCCGGCCGCCTGCGCGCGCTTGAGCACTGGCTCGCACACCTTCACGTCGAGCGGCACCAGCCCGATCACGGTCACCTTTCGGGCGATCTGGTCTTCGAGCAGCTTGACCTGCTGTGCCGGATCGACATTGGCAGGCCCGACCATGGTGGCGTCGATGTTGAACTCCTTGCCACCCTTCTGGATGCCCTTCTCGACGGCGTTGAACCACGGGATGCCCGCGATCTTGACCACCGTGACCATGGTCGGGTTCGCCGCAAAGGCCATCCTCGCCGTGAGTCCGCTGGTTCCGGCCACGGCCGCGCTTCCCAATACCTTGAGAGTCTTGCGTCTGTTCACTGGATGTCTCCATGTAGTCCCGCTCATGGCAGGTTCTGTTTTCCTCCCAGGTCAAAACAGCAAGCTGAGCGATGCTAGTCCCGCCGCTGCCGGTTGACAACGGGGTCTGTACCGCGAAGACGCAAGCTCGAAGAGGCGCTCAGCCGACGGGCGCAGCCAGATTGAGCAGGCCGGCGGCCTGAAGGTCGCGCCACAGCGCAGGCGGCACCGCCTGGTCGGCATCGGCGGAGTTCGCCAGCGCCTCCTGCGGCGTCACACCGCCGAGCAGCACCGTGACAACGGCGGGATGCGCCATGGCAAAGTGCAGCGCGGCACGGCGCAGCGGCGTGGCGTGCGTGGCGCAGATGGATTCGATCTTGCGCACGCGCGCCATGATCGCGTCCGGCGCGGCCCCATAGTCGAATTTGGCGCCAGGGATGGCACCCGTCGCGAGGATGCCGGAATTGAACACACCCGCCAACATGACGCCGAGGTTCTTCTCGAGCGCGAGCGGCAGGAATTCGTTCAGTGCGTCTTGAACCAGCAGCGAATAGCGCCCTGCCAATATCGCCACGTCGAAGTCCCCGGCCTTCGCGAACTTCACCGACACGTCCGACTCGTTGATGCCGAAGCCGATGGCTGCGACAGTCTTCTCGCTGCGCAGCTTGTCCAGGGCCTTGTAGGCGCCGTCCATCGCCTCCTTGAAGCGCACTGGCGCATCGACTGGACCGTGTGTCCACACGTCGCAATCGTGGATCAACAGGATGTCGAGTCGATCGAGCCCGGTGCGCAGCAAGGATTGTTCGACCGAGCGCATCGTGCCGTCGTAGGAATAGTCGAAGCGCGCGGCATGGGGGTGGCCTCCCGCGAAGCCGGGAGAAAAGACATCGGGGTTCTTCGGTGGCGGCCTGGAGAAGGGATCCATCACGCGGCCGACCTTGGTCGACACGATCACGTCCTCGCGCAGCACGTGGCGCAGACCCGCACCGATGCGCGCTTCGGCGAGCCCGTTGCCATAGTGCGGAGAGGTATCGAACACGCGCACCCCGCTGGCGTAGGCCTGCTCAATGGTGACGATGCAGGTTTTCTCGTCGAGCAGCTCGTACAGGTCGCCCATCGGCGCCGTCCCGAGCCCAAGGGCCGAGAAGGCGAGCTCCGTTCCGTTGCGAGTCGTGAATCGACGTGACTGCATGGCATGTCTCCTCTTTGGGTGCCGGGTAAACAACCTCGGCCCAGAGAATAGCGCCAGACGGTCGGTTTCGACACCCTTCCGTCATGCCATGCGGCGCGTCAGGGGTTCCTTGAAGATGTCGATTTCGCGGGGTCTCGCTTGCCGCGCACATCTTCTTCGTCGCCGACACGGTGCCCCTCGGTGACCGGGCCGTTGTAGACGGAATCGAGGACAGGGCCGCGGTCGGTATCGACACTCGTCACCGCGTCGTGATAGGCGGCTTTGCCGACGTGCTCCATTGACGCATTGCCCGGCTCCTGACTGCTGGCGGATTCGTCGATCTCGTTCGGTTGCTGTGGCACCGGCTTCTGAAGCCCCTGTCCGCTGGCTTGCGACCAGCGGGTTTCGCCAGGGGCAGCGGTTTGCTCGGCCCTGGTCTTCGCACCGTGGGTTTCGGCTTTCGCGGCTGGATCTTTGCTGTTCATGTGTGGTCCTGTTGGGGCGCACGGGCTGAGACAAAGTCGCTCTAAGCCCGGCGAAACCTTCAGGCTGCGCCAACCGCGGCCGGATCCGGTAGGCGCGTATTTACAGCGTCCGTAGGAAATGTCGCGCGACCGCCAAGCAGGAGCGCGCGTCAACCCGAGATGGAGATGGGGAGATGTGCCCTGCAAAGCAGGTCGGCCATTCAGAGCACGGTTTCGCCCCGGATCACATCCGATGACCTGCGCAGCTGCGCGGCCAGAAGGCGTTCGAGGCGTGTGGGTGGCGTACGGTGCACGAGGAGATCGATGCCCCAGCCGACAGCCACCAAAGCGCCAAGTGCTGCAAGAGTGAAGATTGCTGATTCCATAAAGCCGGCTCCGTCGGTGTGCTCGCTGTCGCAGCGCGCACTTTGCCTGCGTCGGATCGCCCGCCGAAGGCATCAATGACACCTTCGGAAGTGACAAATTCACTTTTCGGACCCGGAGGGATTTGATAAGTCCCGATCGTCGAAAGGTATTGACGAAACGCTGCCTCTCGCATAATCTGCAGGTTATATAACATTTTGGTTATTCACAAGACCATCCGGCTATGCAAGAACAGGCACTGAACGCGGCGTTTGCCGCACTGGCGGACCCCACCCGAAGGGCCATCCTTTCGCGGCTCGCCCTGGGCGAAGCGAATGTCACGGAACTTGTCCAACCCTTCGAGCTGAGCCAGCCCGCGATGTCGAGGCATCTCAAGGTCCTGGAGGAGGCGGGACTGATCACGCGAGGCCGGGTGGCGCAGTCGCGTCCGTGCCGCCTCGCTCCCCAAGCGCTCAAGGAGATGGCCGATTGGCTCGACGGATACAGGGAGTTTTGGGCCGAGAGCTTTGACCGGCTCGATGGCTATTTGGACGAACTTCAGCAACTGGAGAATCAGCATGCAACTCACAAGACAAAACACCGTTGACGCGCGGGCCGACAACGAGCTTTCGATCACCCGCACGTTCAAGGCGCCGCGCAGCCTCGTGTTCAAAGCCTGGACCGAGCCCGAGCACTTGGCGCACTGGTCGGGGCCACTGGGTTTCACGACTCCGCACCACGAGATGGACCTGCGCGTCGGAGGGGTGTATCGCGCATGCCTGCGGGCGCCGGACGGCGTGGACCACTGGGTCAAGGGCAGCTATCGCGAAATCACGCCGCCCGAGCGGCTTGTGATGACGCATTGCTGGACCGATGCCGAAGGGCGCCCGACGGGTCCGGAGACCGTCATCACCGTCACCCTGACCGAAAACAACGGCGAGACACTGATGCGCTTTCATCAAGCGCTCTTCGAGACTTCCGCATCTCGCGACGGGCATTCGCAAGGTTGGTCGCAAAGCTTCGATCGACTCGTCGACTACCTCGGCAACGTTGCACCACGAGCGCAGTCATGAAGCTGTACTACAGCGAAACCATGAACCCGCGAAAGGCATGCGCCGCGGCTCGATACCTTGGCTCGCCTGTTGAGTTCGTCCGAGTGGATCTCCAGGCCGGCGAGCACAAGACGCCCGAATTCCTGAGTCTCAATCCAAATGGACGAGTCCCCGTCCTGCAGGATGGGCCAACGACGCTGTGGGAGGCCAACGCCATCATGTGCCGCCTGTCGGACAAGGCGGGCCGGGATTTCTGGCCCCATGACGAGCGGCAAGTCGAAGTGCTTCGATGGTTCAGCTGGGACTCCCAGCATTTCACGCGCCATGCCGGGACTCTTTATTTCGAGAACCTCATCAAACCGGCCATAGGCTTGGGTCCTGCCGATGTTGCCGCAGTCGAAGCAGCCACATCCAACTTTCGTACGGCTGCGGCGGTGCTGGAGTCTCACCTGGCTCGAAACAGCTATCTGGTAGGCGAGACGTTGACGGTCGCGGACTTCGCTGCCGCCGTGACCTTGCCTTATGCCGAGCAGATTCAATTGCCGCTCGGTGAGTTTCCGGCAATCCGAAGGTGGCATGAGCGGTTGAACGAGTTGCCCGCCTGGCGAGAACCCTTTCCCTGAAGCCATCCACTCGCAGCGGGGTGCTTCAGATGGTTTGCTCATTTCGAATCAACGATTCGGTCGTTTGGGAAACCGGGCCGCGACCACAGAATCGCGCGCTCCGATTCATCACCTTCTTCCGAGCACCATCCGATGAGCACCCATGCACCCTCCTCCATCGACACGAGCTTCGGCGATCTGCGAATTCGCCGTGTGGCCGGCCACATCGGCGGCGAAGTCGAGCATTTTCAGCTCCGGCCTGACCTCGCGCCGCAACTGATCGAGCAGCTGAACGCGGCCCTGGTCAGGCACAAGGTTCTCTTCTTCCGGGGACAGGGCCACCTCGACGACGCATCGCACCAGGCTTTGGGCGCACGCTTCGGCCGCACGGTGTCGCACCCGACAGTGCCCTCGCCCGAGGGCACGCGGCTCTTCGAGCTCGATGCGTCCAAGGGCGGCGGCCGCGCCGACTCGTGGCACACCGACGTCACCTTCGTGGAGGCATTCCCGAAGATCTCGATCCTGCGCGCCGTGAAGATCCCGGCCTTTGGCGGCGATACCGTCTGGGCCAACACCGCGCTGGCGTATGAGCGGCTGCCCGAACAGCTCAAGCAGCTCGCGGATCGGCTGTGGGCCGTGCACAGCAACGACTACGACTATGGCGCCGACCGCGTCCAGGTCGAGTCGGCGCGGCTCGACCATCACCGCAAGGTGTTCGTCTCTGCCGTGTTCGAGGCCGAGCATCCTCTCGTGCATGTTCATCCGGTGTCTGGCGAACGCGCGCTGCTCCTCGGGCACTTCGTGAAGAAGCTCGTGGGCCTGTCGAGCAGCGAATCGGCACGCATCTTCGAGCTGCTGCAGAACCGCGTGACACGCCTCGAGAACACAGTGCGTTGGAGTTGGCAGCAGGACGATGTGGCGATCTGGGACAACCGGGCCACGCAGCACTTCGCGATCAATGATTACGGAGACCAGCCGCGCCTCGTGCGGCGTGTGACGGTGCACGGCGAGCCGGCAGTGTCCATCGATGGCCATCGCAGCCGCACGCGAAGCCGCCCCGAAGCCATCAATGACGCACGCATCGATGAAGTCATCGTTGCCACCGCCTGAATTTCCCGTGACTCCGCAAGCCCTGACCCATGACCCATCCTGATTTTCAGCGCCGCCGTCTACTCCAGACCTCGGCCGCACTCGGCGCCAGCGCACTCCTGCCGCACATCGCCGGTGCCCAGGGCAGTGCCAAGAAGTTCGCAGGCGTCACGCTGAACGTCTCTACGTTCAGCGCGGCCTATCCCAAGCTGCTGCAGCAGTGGCTACCGGAATTCGAGGCGCTCACCGGTGCGAAGGTCAACTTCGATGCGCCATCGTTTCCGGTCTACAACCAGCGCGCGGACCTGGAACTCTCCACCAAGGGCTCTGCCTACGACGTCGTCAATGTCACGTTCATCTACTCGAGCCGCTGGATCAATTCGGGCTGGCTCACGCCGCTGGACGACTACATCCGAAACCCGAACCTCACGCCTGCGGATTGGGACATCAACGACTTCCTGCCCGGCGCGCGCGCGCCGGAGACCGGCAGGGACGGGAGGCTCTATGGCGTGCCATGGACGGCCGAAGCGCTGCTGACGGCATCGTCGCGCTTCGATCTCGTGGAGAAGGCCGGCCTGGCCTTTCCGGACACCACCGACGATCTGGTGAAGGTGCTGCGCGCCGTCAACAAAAAGGAGCGCGTGGCCGGCTTCGTCGCGGACAACCACTATGGCTGGACCTTCGTGCCCTATCTGCAAGCCTTCGGCGGCGACGTGTTCCGGAAGGCGCCGGACGATCTGTTTCCGACCCTTGATACGCCCGAAGCGATCGCGGCCGGCGAGTACTACGCCAACCTGCTGAAGGAGTTCGGTCCGGACGGGGCCATCACGTACCAACCCGACCAGGTGACGCAGGCGCTGAAGCTCGGGCGCGTCAACTTCACGGACGCCGGCCAGCTGTACCTGACGCAGCTGGGCGATCCGGCCACCAGCAAGACGGTCAAGACCGTCAAGTTCGGCCTCGTGCCGAAGGGGCCCGCGGGACGCTTCCCCGGCACCGCCGTGCACGGGCTCGGCATCCCGGCCGGTTCGAAGCAGAAGGAGGCCGCCTGGGCGTTCATTCAGTGGGCGCTGAGCAAGCAGATCACTTCGCGCGCGGTGGCGGCAGGCTATGGCTCGCCGGCGCGGCGCTCCAACATCGACTCGCCGGAGTTCCGCAGGAAGCAGGTCATCAACGGGAGCGACCTCGCGAAGCTGTCGCTCGACTCGATCGAGTTGGCGGCGAAATCGGGCCACATGAAGTACAGGACGGTCTCGGTCTATCCACAAGTCGACCAGCAGATCAACAAGGCGATCGAACTCATTGCGAGCGGCCAGCTCTCCGCGAAACAAGCCTTCCAGCAGGCCCAGGCGAACACCATTGCGGAACTGAAGCGCGGCGGCGCCAAGCTGTAGCCGACTCGCCATGGCACATGCACTTCCCGCGGCGCATTGGCAGGCCGAGCGGCGCCGGGCGTTGCTGCTCGGCCTCTCGCCATCGCTGGTGGTCCTGCTGCTCATCACCCTGGTACCGGCCGCGGCTCTGGTGGTCGCGAGCTTCACGCCGCTGAGCCTGACCGACCCTGTCGCAAGCTTTCGCTTCGATGATCCGCTCGTCAACTACCGGCAGCTGTTGCACGACGACCGGTTCCTGGCGTCTGCCCTCGTGCAGATCAAGCTTTCAGCGTCGAGCGTGCTCCTGCAGTTGACGGCTGGCCTCGGACTGGCCCTGCTGCTCAACGGCAAGTCGCGCCTGCTCGAAGGCATGCGCACGCTGTTCCTGATCCCGATGGTGCTGCCGCCAATCGTGGTCGCGCTGATCTGGAAGATCATGTACACGCCCGACGTGAGCCCGATTCACCGCACGCTAGAGACACTCGGCTGGCCAATCCGCTCAGTGATAGCGAATCCGGACACTGCGCTGTGGGCCATCTCGCTGGCAGACACCTGGCAGTGGTTTCCCTTCACCATGCTGATGGTGCTCGCGACTCTGCAGATGATCCCGGACGATCCGATCGAAGCGGCCACATTGGAAGGCGCGAACCGCTGGCAACTGTTTCGCCACATCGTCCTGCCGTACCTCCGGCCCGTGCTGGTCGTGTGCGGCTTGTTTCGCCTGATCGACAGCTTCAAGGCGTTCCCGCTGATCTACGTCCTGACCAGCGGCGGCCCCGGATCGGTCACCGAAGTCACCAATTTCTACGGCTTCATCCAGGCCTTCAATTTTTCATACTGGGGCTATGCGAGCGCGATCGCGACCGTGATGCTGGCCGCGGTGTTCGTGCTGAGCTGGCTTGTGGGGCGGCTCGGCTGGAGTGACCATGACCGGCGCTAGTTCCGTGATCGACACCGCCGCCGTGCGGACCATGGGCTTCGACACGCCCCCTCCCCTTCGCGCGACTGAAGCAGGCTGGTTCTCGGCCCATGGACGCGCCATTGCAGTCTCGCTGTTGCTGCTGCTCGTGTTGTCGCCTTTTCTCTGGCTCGTTCAGCTGGCTTTTCGGCCCGCGGCCGACGTCTTCGATGAGCGCCTCCTCTTTGTGCCCACTCTGGAGGGCTTTGCGAGCCTGCTGCAAGGCAATTTCCTGAAGTCCTTCTGGAACAGCCTGGTCGTGAGCGCGCTGTCGACCGGCTTCTCGCTGGTGCTCGGGGTGCCTGCGGCCTACGCGCTGACCCGCTGGAATTTCAAGGGCCGCGACCGCATCGCGCTTTGGATCCTGGTCACGCGCATGGCGCCGCCAATTGCATTCACGATCCCGTTTTTCCTCGCCTACCAGTACCTCGGGCTGCAGGACACGGTGATTGGCCTGGCGATCGTCTACCTGACTTTCAACCTCGCGATCGTCATCTGGCTCATGCAGACCTTCTTCGAAGCGGTGCCCGCCTCGCTGGAAGAAGCGGCATGGATCGACGGTTGCGGCATCTGGCAGGCCTTCTGGCGCGTCGCGCTGCCGCTCACTGCACCCGGGCTTGCGGCGACAGCGGTGCTGTGCTTCATCTTCTCGTGGAACGACTTCTTCTACGCACTCATCCTCACGCGTACCAACGCGATCACGGCGCCGGTGGCGATCGTCAACTTCCTGCAGTACGAAGGCTGGGAGTGGACCAAGATCGCCGCGAGCGGCACTCTGGTGATGTTCCCCGTGGTCATCTTCACCGTGCTGGTTCGCAAATACCTCGTGCGCGGCCTCACCGCCGGCGGCATCAAGGACTGACATTCATGGCTTCCATCCAGGTTCGCGGGCTCTTCAAGAAATTCGGCAATACGCCGGTGATCCGAGGCATCGACCTCGACATCCATGACGGCGAGTTCGTTGCCCTCGTCGGCCCTTCGGGCTGCGGCAAGTCGACGCTGCTGCGCATGATCGCCGGGCTCGAGAGCATCGTCGAAGGCGAGATCGTGCTCGGCGATCGGCGCATCAACGACATGGCACCGCGCGATCGAGACGTCGCGATGGTGTTCCAGAACTACGCGCTCTATCCGCACATGACGGTGGCGCAGAACCTCGGCTTCGGCCTCAAGATCCAGGGCCACAAGCCCGGCGAGATCGAGCGCCGCGTGCGGCAGGCCGCCGAGACGCTCGGGCTCGGCGGCCTGCTGCAGCGGCGACCGCGCGAGCTGTCAGGCGGCCAACGCCAGCGCGTGGCGATGGGCCGCGCCATCGTGCGCAAGCCGCAGGCCTTTCTCTTTGACGAGCCGCTGTCGAACCTGGACGCCAAGCTGCGCGTGCAGATGCGCACCGAGATCAAGTCGCTGCACCAGCGGCTCGGGACGACCACGGTCTACGTGACGCACGATCAGGTCGAGGCGATGACCATGGCCGATCGCATCGTCGTGCTCAGGGACGGACGGGTCGAACAGGTCGGCACGCCGCTGGAGCTCTATGACCGCCCTGCAAATGCCTTTGTCGCGGGCTTCATCGGTTCGCCGTCGATGAACCTGCTTGCAGGTCGGCTGCAGTTGGACGGGGCTCCACACGTGCTGACGGACGACGGACTGCAGCTCCCCCTTGCACAGGTTTCGCGCGGAGCCCATGGCGATCGCGTGCTGTATGGCGCCCGGCCGGAACACTTCACGATCGACGCGGAGCGCGGCGTAGCGGCTGACGTGGTGGTCGTCGAGCCCACCGGTTCCGAGACGCAGGTGGCGTTGCGATTCGGGGGCCAACAGGTGGTGGCGGCCTTTCGGGAGCGCATTGCCGCGCGTGCCGGAGACCGCCTGGCGCTTCGGCCGCTCGCGCATGAAGCGCATCTCTTCGATGCCGTTGGAGGACAGCGGCTCAACTGACAACATCGCATCCCTGCCGACGAACCGCCCGGACCTTCGCTTCGCCATAGGCCTTTTGCACACTGCCCGCCGCATTCGATCACTGCCATCATCAAACCTCGCAAGCAAACCTGCTTTCGCTTTGGGGCGGACATGCAGGGCAAGGAGGTATCTCGTGGCAACGACTATCGAAGCGCAAGGCGGAGCGAGGCTCGCTGCCGTTGACGAACACACCTCCGCCAGCCTCGTCGTTCAACCCACGGCTTCGCATCCGATGCCGCAGTTGACGTCCGGCGTCACTCAAGCTCATGCAGCGCCCGCATCCCTTGCGTTCCAGTCGAATCTCGCCGCTGGCAACTTGCTTGCGACGCCGGACAGTTCTCTGGACGTCCTCGCCTTCGGTCGGCAGGCGGCCCAGTTCACCGCGCCCGCCAATCAAAAGCCCTTGGTCGAACCGACCGACAGCTTCATGGCGTACATCAATGCGAACCTCTACCTGCCGCAGGTCGAAGGCCCTCCCATCCAGCTGCCTGGAGCACTGCCACGCCGCGTGGACCATCGTGCCTGGCAAACCGATTTCCGAGTCAGCCAGGGCGGTCGCGGAACCTGCTGGGCTTTCGCGGGCTGCGCCGCGCTCGAGGCTGCGTATGCGCGCCAGGGCATTCATGTGAAGCTCTCGGAGCAATATCTCTTTCATATCTCGAAGGCGCACGAGAACCAGCGCGCGGGCGGCGGCATCCATTCGCTCATCGGCTTTCAGGGAAGCGCCGACGTCGTGCATCACATCAAGTATTGGTATCTGCCGATCTACGACTATGGGCCGTACATCGACCAGGGGCCGCTGCAGCAGCTCGCGGACTCGATCCCGGGCACGGGCGGCGGACTCGCCAATGCGGCCGGCGGCACGCTGGCGCAGGCTGACTGGTTCGAATACGACCTGCGCAACATTCCGCTGAATGCCTCGTGGTTCTGCCAGTACAGCGTGGACAACTTCAGCGTCATCACGAACTACACCGACAACGACCTGAAGAAGGTTCTGGCCGCGGGCTATGACGCCGTCATCGACGTGCCTGGCCACACGATGGTCTGCTATGGCTACGACGATGACCTCGGGGTATGGCTGATCAAGAATTCACAGGCATTGCCGGGCTTCCAGACGATGAAGTATTCGGGCGATCCGGTGTTCACGCTGACGAGGAATGCGGCCTACTACATCACCTCCGTGCGCGCGCCGCAGATCCAGTGGGGGCCGCTGTGGGTTGGCCGCTGGGAGATCGATCATGACGGCTGGCGCGGCCGGCTGGTGATTCGCCGCTATCTGGACATCCGAGCGGAATCTGGTCCGCCGCCCGCCAGCGCCCCGATCTCCCTGGGCACCTGGTATGGCCTCGATGGCGGCGTGCTGCCGGTGAGCGGCGGCTTCGTCGATGGCGGCCGGGGTCTCAGATGCAACATTGGCACGCAGCCTTTCGAGATCTATCTGCACTCCAGCGATCCTTACCGTGCCGCGGGCCGATGTCTCTGGAACAACATCTGGTTCGGCGTGGTGATGTCGCGCGGGACCGAGCTCGGCGCCGGCGCGACATTCGACCGCAGCGAAACGATCGGCCTGTGGGACACGGTGCACGATGGCTGGAAGGGCCAGGTGCGCGTGGGCGTCGACGCCAGCTACAAGCAGGCCGCCGATGGTGTGGCGCGCGCTGCGTGGATCGATGCAGCCCCCGCGAATGCATTGCACCAAGTCGACCTGCACGTGGACTTCGGCGGCGACAACCGCAACCAGCACTTTCAGCTGCTGCATCACACGCATGAAGATGGCCTGATGGGCGGCGTCACTCAATGGAGTCAGCGCGACTGGCCGGTCGAAGCGAGGATGTCGGCCAATTTCTATGTCGTTCGCGATGACGGCACCCTCAACTGGTATCGCCATCTCGGGCGCTACACCCGGAGCTTCGACTGGGACCCGCCGAAGGCTGTCGGTACCGGATGGAACGGCTTTCACTCGCTGTTCGGTGGTGGCGATGGCGTGATCTACGCCATCCGAAACGACGGCGTGCTGCTCTGGTACTACCACGAGGGCCGCAACCAGGGCGCCTTCCAATGGAATGGACCCAAGGAAGTGGGCACCGGCTGGAGCCAGCTCTCCCGCGTGTTTGCCGGTCCGGGCGGAGTGATCTACGCTGTGAAGTCCAACGGCGACCTGGTGTGGTATCGGCATCTGGGGCGGCGCGACGGCGCCTTCTCATGGGAGGGGCCCTACACCGTCGGCTCAGGGTGGAACGCCTTCACCGACGTGACGGGGACACCCGGCGGGTCCATCTATGCACTGACGCCGGACGGCCGGCTGCTGTGGTACAGGCACTATGGCCTTGACCATGGCTATCCCGTCTGGGTCGGCGCCGTTCAGGTCGGCGTGGGTTGGCAGGCGTTCGACCGCATCTGGGCGGCAGGCAACGGCTTCGTCTACGGCCGCAATCGCAATGGTCAGCTCTGGGTCTGGCGGCACCACGGTTTCGAGACAGGCGCGGGCGATTGGACGTCGGGGGTGCAGGTGGGAACGGGCTGGGGAGGCCAGGGAGTTCGGGACGTGCTCTTGACCTGATGCCTGGTCAATGACGCCGAGCGCGGTTCATTGCGTTCATTGCGTTCATTGCCTCGCCAGGTTTTCTTTTCGCGCGATCTGGCCAAGCGTCTCATACACCAGGCGGATGGGTGCGATGTTCCAGCCCAGGCGTTCGCGAATGCGCAGCACCGCGCGCATGGCCAGCAACGAGTGGCCTCCCAGGTCGAAGAAATTGTCCGCGGGCGAGATGTCTTCCTGGCCAAGCAGGTCGGACCAGATTTCGGCGATGGCGATTTCTTCGGGTGTCGGCAACCGTTCGCTGGGTTGCTGCGATGCCGCCCCTGCATCGCTGGCGGGCTTTGGCAGCGCGCTGCGATCGATTTTGCCGTTTGGGAGCAGCGGCAGTTGGTCCAGGCAGACGAAGTGCTGCGGCAGCATGTAGTCCGGCAGGCGCTCGCGAAGAAACTGCCGTAGCGCGGCCGGATCGGTCCCCTGTGTGTGCGTTACGCAATAGGCAACCAGTCGGACATCGTCTTCGCCTTCGGAGCGCGTGTGGACCACGCACTCGCGAACCGAAGGGTGTGCCGACAAAGCCGCCTCGATCTCGCCCAGCTCGATGCGAAAGCCGCGCACCTTCACCTGATGATCCAGCCGGCCCATGTGTTCGAGCACGCCGTCGTGGCGCCATCGAACCAGGTCGCCCGTACGGTACAGGCGCGCGCCGGGTTCGTCGCTCCAGTGATCGGGCACGAAGCGCTCGGCCGTCAATTGATCGCGCCGGTGGTAGCCCAGCGCGACACCCATTCCGCCAATGCATGCTTCACCAGGCGCACCGATGGCACACGGCTGGCCAAGCGAGTCGAGCACCCACACAGAGGTATTGCCGATCGGGCGGCCGATGCTGATGCCCTGCTCTGGCGATTGCACCTGCCAGCACGTCGACCACACGGTGGTTTCGGTCGGGCCATACATGTTCCACAGCGCCGTGCTGCGTTCCATGAGTTGCTCGGCCAAGGCGGGCTGCAGCGGCTCGCCGCCGATGAGCGCGCGAAAGCCCGGCCCACCGGTCCAGCCGGTGTCGAGGAGCGCGCGCCAGGCCGACGGCGTGGCCTGCATCACGGTGGCCTCATGGCGCTCCAGCAGTTCGCGCAATTGCGTCGGGTCACCGACCTGCTCCCGGCTCGCCACGATGACTTGCGCGCCCACTGCAAGCGGCAGCAGGAGTTCGAGCACTGCGATGTCGAACGACAGTGTGGTCACCGCCACCAGCCGATCGCTCTCGAGCAGTCCTGGCTCACGCGCCATCGCCACCAGGAAATTGACCGCGGCCCGGTGCGGCAACGCGACGCCCTTGGGTTGGCCCGTTGAGCCCGACGTGTAGATGATGTAGGCCGCATCCAGCGGCTGGGCATCCAGCGCCGCATCCGGCGCCAGCGCGAGAGTCGATGCATCGGCGGTTCCGAGGACATTCGGGTCGAGCAATGGCACATCGACGCCATCGAAAGGCGCGGCCAGAGCCTGCGGGACCAGGATGGCGGAAAGGTCGGCATCCTCGGCCATATAGCCAATGCGGGCCGCAGGAAAGGTTGGGTCCAGCGGGACATAGGCTGCGCCCGACTTCAGCACGCCGAGCAGCGCCACCAGCATGGAGGCGTCGCGCGGCAGGCTCAGCCCGACGCGGTGCCCCCGCGCGATGCCACGCGCACGCAGCGCGCGGGCCAGCATGTTCGATTGCGCCTCGAGTTCGCCGTAGCTCATCTCGCGCCCGGACGCATCCACCACGGCGACCTTGTCGCGCCATGCTTCGCTGGCTGTGCGCAGATGCCGATGCAGCACCGGCTGCTCGGGCAGCGGCATCTGCGTGGCGTTCCAGTTGTTGCGAAGCAGGGCCAGTTGGGCCGGAGCAACCACCGAGTAGGCGGACAACGGCCGCTCCGGGTCGGCCAGCACCTGTTCGATCAGGGCAATGAAGTTCTCCAGCATGCGCTCGGCGGTCACACCCGCATAGAGCTCGGTCGAGTATTCGAGGTGGATGCGGTGCGCGAACTCGGTGTCGATGTGAATCGAAAAATCGAACTGCGATGCCGTGCGCTCGTGCTCGAATTCCTCGTAGCTGAAGTCGACGGGCTCCAGTCCGCCCACCGGCGCATTGAGCACATTGAACAGGACGCGCACCAGACCTTCGGATTGCGTCATTCCGCCCTGCCCCAAGGCTTCCACGAGTTCGTCGTAAGGCGCGTCCTGGTTGGCATAGGCCTCGAGCGCCGTGTCGCGCACGCGCCGCACCAGTTGCAGGAAGCCGGGGTCGCCGGAGAGATCCGTGCGCATCACCAGAGTGTTGACGAGCGTTCCGACCAACTGCTCGGTGGCCAGATGGTGACGGTTGGCGATGGGCGTGCCCACGGCGATGTCGGTCGTGCCCGCTTGCCGTGAGAGCATGAGCTTGAAAGCCGCCAGCAGCATCACGAACGGCGTCACGCTGTGCCGTGAGCAGAAATCACGTACTGCTTCGCGCAGCCGCAAGGGCAATGCGGCCGAGACTTTCGCGCCTCGGTAGGCGCCCTGCTGAGGCCGCGCAAAGTCGATCGGCAGCGACATCGGCTCCAGGCCGCGCAGGCGATCGAGCCAATAGTCCATCTGGCGCTGGCGCTGCAACACCATCTGCGGCGAGCGCTGCCAGACGGCATAGTCGGCGTACTCGATGGGCATGGGGGCAAGCCGGGGCTCGCGACCGTCGCGCAACGCCGAGTAGAGAGCGAGCATCTCGCGCATGAGCACCGCCATCGACCAGTTGTCAGTGATCGCATGGTGCATGAGCCAGAGAAACACGTGGTCGTCCGCGCCCAGCCGCAGCAGTGTCACCCGGTGAAGCGGCGGCTGTGCCAGATCGAACGGCGTGGCCGCGCGCTCGCGCAACAGCGCACGGGCAGTGGCCAATCGTTCGCCGGGCTGCAGCGCCTGGAGATCGATGTGCTCCACCTGCACTGGGAAGCTCGGCAGGATCAACTGGACCGGCTCGCTCCCCTCCATCCTGAAGTAGGTGCGCAAGCCCTCGTGGCGCTCGACCAATCGTTCGGCTACTCGCTGGAAGAGCCCATGGTCGAGCGGCCCTCGCAGCCGAAGCGAGACTTCGACGTTGTACGCGACGGAGGCCGGGTTGAACTGCTGGATCACCCACATGCGCCGCTGCGAAAGCGAGACGGGCAGCGGCTGGCCCCGCGGCACGGTGACGATGGTCGCGGCCGCCGCGGGCGCATCGTCTCGCATCGCCTCCGCGACACGGGCAGCCAGCGCTGCGACCGTGGCGTGCTCGAAGAGCGCCTCCAGGGGCAGCAGCACGCCCAGCCGATCGTGAAGTCGCGATGCGACTTGCGACATCATGAGTGAATTGCCACCGAGTTCGGCAAAGGTTTCGAGCACGCCGAACGCGCTGGTGCCCAGCACCTCTTGCCAGATGTCCCACACGGCCTGCTCGCCGGCATCGCGCGGCGCAACCTGCGCTGTCCCGCGACCCTGCCGCTCCACCGCCAGCAGGTCGAGTTCGCCGGCCAGCCACGCTTGGCGGGTCGACTGGCGCTGGACCTTTCCGCTGGACGTGCGAGGCAGGACGCCGGCCCGAACCACCGCCACCGCTTCAATGGGCACCTCATGCGCCTGCGCCACTGCCCGGCGCACCGCGCGCGCAATGTCTGCCGCGTCTGCGCTGGCGGTGAGACGCTCGACTTCGAGCACGATCACCACGGCCTCGCCCTGGTCGCCCTGCTCGCCTTCAATCCCGCCTTCAACGCCGAAGGCCGTGCTGAAGCCTGCGCGAATCGCGGGATGAGCCAGCTCGGCCGTTTGTTCGATGTCCTGCGGATAGTGGTTCTCGCCGCGGATGACGATGAGGTCCTTGTGCCGGCCGGTCACGAACAGTTCCCCGTGGTCGACAAAGCCCAGGTCGCCGGTGCGCAGCCATGGGCCCGGTCCGTCGGCCAGCGTGGCGCCGAAGACGGCGCGCGACTGCTCGGGCTGACGCCAGTACGCCTCCGCGACTGCGGGCGAGCGCACCCAGATCTCGCCAACGCGATCCGCCGGACAACGCATGCGAGTGTCCGTGGCAACGATCGCCACTTCTGTGTCCCGCAGAGGCGCTCCGCAGCTGACAAGCGTGCGCGTCGTGCCATCTGCAACGAACTGCTTGCGCACCTGGTGCGTCTGCAAAGCCGCAGCGTTCAGGTGGAGCAGTCTCGGAGGCTTGTCGTGCGCGACGCAAGTCACACCGAGCACCGATTCGGCCAACCCGTACCCTGGCGAGAACGACGCGGGCCGCAAACCTGCCGGCGCACAAGCCTGAAGAAAGCGCTGCACCGTACCGGCTCGGATCGGCTCGGCGCCGCAACTAAGCGACACCACAGTGGACAGATCGCCGCCATAAGGCTGCCCCGCCAAGTGGCGCAGACAGGTGGCATAGGCGGAATCCGGCGCGCCGCTGTGTGTGATTCGCAAAGCGCCGAGCGCGTCCAGCCAACGCAGGGGCCGGCGCAAGAAGGTCAAGGGCGACATCAGCCAACTGGCGATGCCGAGTTCCATCGGCGCCAGGACGCCGAACATCAGCCCGTAGTCGTGAAACTGCGGCAGCCACGTGAGCACCCTGCTCTCGGCGTCTGCGCCGCTGGCGACGATCAGAGCGCGTGCATTGGCAAGCGCGTTGCCATGGGTGATGCACACGCCGCGCGGCGCCAAGGTCGATCCTGAGGTGTATTGCAGATAGGCGAGTGTGTCGGGCGCCACGGGCCCCTCGGGTGCTTCGGCTGGCGGCAGGGCCATGAGTTCACCGGGCGTGAGCCAGCGCGCGTGGGCGGCGTCTTGCGGGCCGAGCAGATCGCCCGCGGATTGGCGGATCGATTCACCGATCAAGACGAGGCTTGCACCCGCGTCGTCCACGATGAGGCGCAGACGCGGACCTGCGCGCAGCAGCCGGATCGGATCGGGCGGCGGAACAGGTACGGCCACACGGCCGGTCAGCATGCAGGCCCAGAAGGCGCGCACGAAGTCCAGCCCGGTCGCCAAGGCGAGCAACACCCGGTCGCCCGGCTGCGTGACCGTGACAAGACGTGCGGCCATCGCGCGTGACTGCTCGCCCAGTTCAGCGTAGGTCAGGCTTTCGGCCGTCGTCAGGTCGTCTCGCAGCACCGCGTAGGCTGGACGATTGCCGCCGCCAGCGCATCGGGCTTCGAAGAGCGAGGCCAGGGTGCCGGATGAGACCACCTGCTGCCCGCTGTTTCGGGAAGGGACGCCTTGAATCAAGAGAAGTCGAGCGGTCATTGATCGCGAACTGCGACAGTGGCAGATGTGGGTGCACTGCACAAAAGATTAGTCGGACGCATGATAGTGACGCCTGCATCCGCTCTGCGCCCCTTGCGGCGGGACGGTCGCAAGTCCTACAAAAGTCGACAACCACCACTGACTCGGACACCCCGTTTACGCTAACGCCGGCCTCGATACCCGGCCTTAATCCGCATAGCGCAGAAAGACAGGCGTCACTTCCCGCAAGAACTTCACCTCGTCCGGCGAAATGATTCGCGGCTCGACGTCGAAATGGATGAAGGTTCCATACGGCGTGCCATCGCTGCGGGTGAGCAAGCGTCCGTAATAGGACTCGATGAGACCGGCATGGGGATGGTCCGCCAACGCCAGATCCTTGGAGGCGTGGCTCGTCATGAATTGCCCCTTCTCGATCGCGAACCTGCAAAGGCTCTTGCTGAGCGGAACGACTTTCAGCCACGTGCGGTATTCGGCGCTCCGGTCGAACACATGCGCCGCGCGCATTGTGTCGCCGTCCAGCTTGTAAAGGCCGGTGTACCGATATTCGGTCCGGTCGTTGAGCATTGCCAACGCACGGTGAATTCCGTGAGTCGCAAGGACATTGCGAACCGCGTCGGCTTGCACGGACAAGTCAATCTCAAGCATGGAGGAGTCTTGGAAAGGAGGGCAGAAGGACTGGCGCCGCCAGTGGCTGCGGATTATTGGCGCGGGCGACAAAACCCCGCCCGGGCGGGGGCACTCGGTGGCCGTGACCTCAGCACCCTTGGCTCGCGGGAGGCGGCTCGTTCCACCGCTTTCGGGCAAAGGCTTCGACGAAGCGGGGTAGCTCTTCCAGCGCCAGGCCGTCGATGCCTGCGGCTCGCGCTCGGCCTCCGCCGCCGAATTCGCGGCACAACTCATGCGCTCCCCACGGCGAGGCCAGCGGTGCGCGGACGCTCACGGCATACCCCTGCCCCTGCGCTTTCAGCACTGCGTGCGCGCGCTCGGGCTCGGCGTTCGCGAGTTCGTTGGCAAAGCAGCCGAGCACGCGCCGACTCCAGGGCGCATCGGGCAGCAGGTGCGCACTGGCGAGCGCGCCCTCGCACAGCGGAGGCACCACGAAAGCCTGCCGGAGATCCTTGCGGCGCATCGCATCGATCTCGTCGACGACAGGCTCGTGCGCCAGCATGTCACGCGGGTCCTCATAGCGCACCATGACTTCATACAAGCGCCGCGGCGCGATGCACACGTCGCGCTCGTCGTCGCCATAGGCGTTGTAGTTGATCGCCTCGCCGAGCCGCTGAAGCAACGCATGGTCCCCCGTGTCGAAGCCGGTGCCTGGCGAGAGTCGCTCGACGGTCATCGACAGGTTGTCTCCATACGCGCCCACCATGGCCCAGGCACGATAAGCGCCGTCGAGATGCCGATCGACGAGCAGGCTGGTGCAGACGTCGCTCGCGCAATCGATGTGCGATTCAAGCAGCCGGTGGTCGGGAATGCGCTTGACCACATGGTGATCGAAGTAGCGCACGCGAACGCCGGCCTCCAGCAGGCGAAGCAGGTCGGCGCTGTTGCGCTCCATCGAAAGATCGAACACGTTGACTTCATCACCGGGCTCGGCGTCCACCTGCGCGAGCAAGGCGATGTCATGCTTCAGGCCGGTCAACAAAGTCGCCGGCGACGGATCGTGCCAGTGCCATTGCACGGCCGCACAGAGGCCGTCCGCGTCACCGTTGCACACGTCAATGCGCCGCGGGCTTTGTAGGTTTCTCGGTTGACCTGGAACGTGCAAGCGAATCCTTTCAATCAAGGACTTGACCGAAGCCGCCGTCATGAGCATACGCACAGCGCGCGAGCGGTCAAGCACCCGACGCGCGCGAGGGCCCTGCCGCGGACCTGAGAACTAGGGCACCAGAATGGCCGACCCCGGGCGACGGCGGGCCGCGATGTCCTGGTGCGCACGGGCTGCTTCGGTCAGCGGATACCGGGTGATGTCGATCTGCCCAAAAGTACCGGCGCGAAGCGCATCGAAGACGGCTTTTGTCGCCTCGGCACGCGCGTCACCCTTCAGGTGCTGCGCCATTGGGCCGCCCGTCAACTTGACGCCACGCGCCGCGAGCGCAGAAGCTTCGATGTCCGGGGCGCCCGAGGCCGCGCCGATGTTGACGATCGTGCCCCCTTCGCGAACGGCCTGTGCCGATGCTTGAAAGGTCGCCCTCCCCACGAACTCGTAGACGACGTCCACGCCTCGCGGCGCGATCGCGCGAACCTGCGCCGCCAGGTCTTGATCGCTTGAGACGAGCGCGTGGTCTACATCCGGCCGCAGCGCGTCACGCTTATTCGCGCCAGCCGTGCCGATGACGGTCGCACCTCTGGCTTTGGCCCAGCGCGACAGCAACAGGCCGACGCTGCTGGAGGCGCCTTGCACAAGGATCGTTTCGCCCGGCTGGAGCCTATGGAATCCGTTCAAGGCGGTCCAGGCGGTCAGGCCTTTGGTCAACACGGCGGCGGCCTCTTCCGTCGATACATCCTCGGGGAGGCTCACCAGCGCTTCGGCCTCGATCAGCCGCTCGGCTGCATAGCTGCCCGGCGACAGGAAATAAGCCACGCGGTCGCCAACGCCAAACTCGCTGACACCAGGACCCACTGCCTTGACGACGCCGGCGCCTTCGACGCCGGGGACTGAAGGCAATGCAACCGGATAGATCCCTTGGCGAAAGATCGTGTCGATGAAGTTGATGCCGATGGCCTCGTGCCGCAGATGCACCTGGCCTGGCCCTGGATCGCCAACCGTGGCTTTCCACTTGGAGGACTTCGGGTCCACCGTATGCGTGAAAACGAATGACTGTGCTCATGGCTGACTTTCCTGGTTTCTAGTGGACGAGTAGTGCAAGGCCGTATGCGATGAGTGCCGCCACGAACGGAACCACAAGGCACGGAAGAATGAACAACGCGGCGCCGAGCTTCTCGTGGTGCGTTTCGACAAGTCTCCAAAGCTTCATTTCGGTCTCCTGTGATGAGTCAAGCCTGCACACACGCGTCGCCTGGTCTAACGCAGGCGACCCTCCGCGCGAAGCCGCCTGCCGATTCGAGCGATCTCCGCCTCGCCTTCCTGGAGAGCTGCGCGCGACGTGTGAACGGAGTAGTAGCCCAGCACCAGGTCGTGCGGATGCGGGACCGCCGATCCGAGGATGAAATCGGTCATGCCGTCCGCCGTGAACGCCAGCGCATCTTCCGATGGCTCGAAGACACCGAGTTCATCCTGCAGGCGCTCTCCGGACACCTGCAAGGCGCCTTCAAGCGCGATGTGCAACATCCCGCAGCACGTCATGGAGCCGATCCTGCTCGATGTGGCGCGCGAACTCGGGGGCAAGTTCCTCTTCAATACCGAGCTGGTTTCGATGACGCAGACCGATGATGCCGTTCGGTCCATCTGCCGTGACCGGCTCAGTGGCGAAGAGTTCGAGGTCGTGTCTCGCTATGCGATCGGATCAGACGGCGACAACAGTGTGGTCGCAAGTTCCATGGGTTTCGAGATGGAAGGAGAGATGGGCCTGGGCGCGGCACTGAACGTCTGGATCGAAGCGGATCTCACTCCCTACGTAGCCCATCGGCCCGAAGTCCTCTACTGGATCACTCAACCGGGCAATGACTACTTCGTGGGCAGCGGAACCTACATCTGCGTGAAGCCCTTCACCGAGTGGGTGATGGTCTCGATGTACGACCCCGCCGCCGGGGAAGCCGACTTGAGCGAGCAAGCCCTCATCGCCCGGGCCCGCGCAACCATCGGTAGTGACGACGTGGCCATCCACATCAAGGGCGTATCGAAAAAAACATGCGCCCGATTTCCAGGGCACTCGGATTCGCACCGGGGCAGACTGAAGCCGAAGGCTGGGCCAATCTCGACGAGCTATTCAGCGACACGGCGCGCGGCCGCGAGCGGCGTGATGCACTGCGCGATGCGGTCGATCTGCAGAACTATCAGTTCAACTGCCACGGTGTGGAACTCGGCCAGATGTACGACTCCGGCGCAGTCGTTCCGGACGGGCGCGTGCGCCCTCCCCCGGTGCGAGACAGCGAGCTCTACTACACGGCCACGACGCAGCCGGGCGCCAGCCTTCCGCATGCGTGGCTCCAGCAGGGGCACTCGCGGGTATCGACCCTGGACCTGGTTGGAAACGGCCGCTTCACCCTGCTGACCGGCGTCGGCGGCGAAGAGTGGCGCATCGCGGCTGCCGCAGTCGCCCGGCGCCTGGGCATCGACCTCAACGTCCATTCCATCGGCGGACCGAACTGCGACGCCCATGACGTCGACGGACGCTGGCACAAGGTCTCCGAACTGTCGGATACCGGCTGCGTGCTCGTGCGCCCGGATCGCCACATCGCCTGGCGAGAGCGGGACATGCCTGACAAGCCTGCCGAAAGGCTCGAACTGGCGATGCGCACCGTGCTCGCATTGCCAACACACCCCTGACACCACCCCCAAGGAGACCGCCATGTCCTGGAACATCGCTGACGAGTCACGCTTCGGAATTCACTCCATCGACCATTTCGCCCTCGAAGTGCCTTCGCTGCCGGAGGCCGAGGCATTCTTCTCGAGCTTTGGACTGCGGGTTGCCAAGCGGCAGCAAAGTCTCGAGCTCAGCGCGCAAGGCCACTCGCACACCTGGGCGCGCATTCACGAGGGGGCTCGCAAGCGACTGGCTTACCTGAGCCTCAACTGCTTCGCGGAAGAGTTCGAAGGCTTGTGTTCCCAACTGCAACGTGCTGGTGCGCGTCCTGCGATAGGGTTGCCCTATGTGGATCGCATAGGCACATGGTTTCTCGATCCGGACGGGAACCTGCTTCAGCTCAAGATCGGACCCAAAACAACCCCCTCGGGCCTGGCGCCCATTGAAGGGATTGCCCGGCGCGCCGGTCAGCGTGGCTCGCAGTCCCGCGCAGGCGCCAGTCGAGTACACCCTGGACGCCTGTCGCACGTCGTCCTGTTCACATCGAGCGTCGACATGTCCCTCGCGTTCTATCGCAACGCCTTGGGGTTGCGCCTGTCGGACCGCTCGGGCAATGCCGTCGCCTTCACACACGCGCGACACGGCAGCGACCATCACCTCATCGCATTCGCCGCAGGCGGCGCCAAAGGCTGGCACCACAGTGCATGGGACGTGGCCAGCGTCGACGAGGTGGGCGCTGGTGCAGAGCAGATGCGCAAGGCGGGCTACACGCAAGGCTGGGGTACCGGCCGTCACGTTCTCGGCTCCAACTACTTTCACTACGTGCGAGACCCCTGGGGATCGTTCGCCGAGTACTCCGCCGAGATGGACTTCGTTCCGAGCGGCACGCTATGGCCCGCCGCGAACCACCCGCCCGAAGACTCCATGTACCTCTGGGGTCCGCAGCTGCCGGCGGACTTCGTGAACAACAACGAGTTCGTCGCATCGCGCGGCGCATCCGCATCCGCATCCGAGATTCGCAACTCCCAACTCAACCGCAAGGAAGCCAGATGATCCCGATTCCAACCATCGCAGCCGCCGCCATGCCCGCAGCCTCCGACTCGGATTCCGATCGGCCCAAAGGCTATGAATGGGATCTTTCTGCTTGTCGCGGTTCCCGGACTCATTGTGGCGATGCTGTCGCAGAAGGTCCTGCGCCAGTCTTCGCCGCGCCAGATCGCCGCTCACAGCATGACGCATGACGCATGACGCCGGGCAGCATTGCTGGCACGAGGTCTTCAGGTACCGCAACGTGCCACTCGCGGTCCTCTGTCAGTTGTTCTGGCTGACCTGCATCGTCGTTGTCGCGGCACTCTTTCCAAGCTATCTCGTCGACTATCTGCACCTCGGCATGGACCAGATGGGCTTTGTGCTGTCTTCGCTTGGTTTCGGGGGAGCGATCGGCGCGTTGACTTTGCCGGCGCTGTCGGACCGCATCGGCCGAAAGCCCGTCATGGTTCTGTCAGCAGTAGGTGCCTTCGTATCGTTCTGGATCTTCCTGCGCACGGGAGCGGAAACGACAACGTTGTTTTTCTGCCTGTTGATTGCAATGGGATGCCTCTGCAGTCTGTTGACGCTGACCGTCGGCCCGATCACTGCCGAGGCGGAGGGCTCTGACCTCGAACGCCTTGCGCCTTATGCGGGGAAGGCTGAACTTCGACAGTCAAGGAAGAAGCTCGAACTTCAGGTCGGAAAGTGGTGTGACCTTTTCCTCGCGCGTCATCTTGTACTCGGTGTTCGGGCCTAGCCATTTGTTCCAGATTTTGTCCAACTCGCCCTTCTTCTCCAACGAATAGAGCGCTTCATTCACCTTGGCCAGCAGCACGGGCTCGTCCTTCTTCATTCCGACACCGACGGGCTGGAAGACCATCGGCTCTTTGATCATCTTGAGTGCGACGCCCTCGCTCTTCGACTGATTGACCAGTTTCGTGATGGTCATGGTGTTTGCCACCATGCCTTGCGACTTGTTCTGCTGGACGGCCATGAAAGCGGACCCGGTATCCTGGAACGTCACCGGGTCGGAACCATTCATCTTGATCGACAGCTCCGATGTCGAGCCTTTGGTCGAGCTCAAGCGCTTGCCCTTGAAGTCGGCCTTGGTCGTGCCTGGGTCTGAAGCCTTCACCGCCAGCATTTCCTTAGCGACGTAGTACGGATCGCTGAACTGAATCTGCTCGCCACGACTCTTCGTATAGGCCAGGTTGGCAATGGTCACGTCAACCCGGCCGAGCTTGACCTCCGGCACCCGCGCTTCAACCGACAACGGAGTGACCTTGGCCGTCAGACCGAGTTCCTTCGCGATCGCGTTGCAGAGGTCAACGTCATGACCCACCATCTCGCGCGTCTTGGGGTCCGGCGCTGCGAAGGGCGGCACGTCGGCGAAGGTGCCGCATTTGAGTTCCTTGCGCGCACTGATCTCGGCCCACTGGTCGGCTTGTGCCGCGAGCGAGCATGCGCAGAGGACCGCGGTGAGAGCGGCATGACGGGTGACGTTGGTTTTGGGCATGGAAACTCCTGGAAGATGTTCAGGCGTGAAAGAGCGAATAGGTCCCGCGGTCAATGCGCACGCAGGTCAGACAGGAAGCGCTGTGCGCGCGGATGCTGGGGCCGGGTGAAAAAGGTTTCCGGGTCGGCCTTTTCGAGGATGCGGCCGGCGTCCATGAACCAGACCCGGTCAGCCACCTCGCGCGCGAAGTTCATCTCATGGGTGACGCACATCATGGTCATGCCGTCATTGGCCAGACTTCGCATGACCGAGAGCACCTCTCCCACCATCTCCGGGTCGAGCGCACTGGTCGGCTCGTCGAAGAGCATCGCGGGCGGCTCCATCGCGAGGGCGCGGGCGATCGCGACGCGTTGCTGCTGACCGCCAGACAGTTGCGCTGGATATGAATTGGCCTTGTTCGACAGGCCCACGCGCTCCAGCAACTGGCCGGCCCGGACTTTGGCATCACTGCGCCTGACACCCAGCACGCGCACGGGAGAAAGCACGATGTTGTCGAGCACGGAGAGATGCGGGAAAAGGTTGAAACTCTGAAAGACGAAGCCAATGCGGCTGCGCAGCTTGTTGAGTGCATTGCCGCTCATCGGCGCATGGATGTCATGGCCGTCGAAGAGCAACTGGCCGGACCTGATTTCCTCGAGCCGGTTGACCGTGCGGATGAGGGTCGACTTACCGGAGCCCGAAGGACCGCAGACCACGACCACCTCCCCCTTCTTGACCTCGGCGTTCACATCCGTCAGGGCCTGGTACTCGCCATACCATTTGTTGATGTTCGAAAACAGAATCATGGTGTCGTCCTCGCCCGGCGGTTTGAGCTCAGCAGCTTTGTGTTCAAGAGAATCCATGGTTTTGTCTCCGTTTGGCATAGGGTTCACCGTCGAATCGCGGTGTCACGGATTGGCTGCTACCGAGGGCAGCGGCGGGTCGTCTTCCGAAGTGGCGGGGGTTGTCGTTCCAAGGCGCTTGTGGGCGACGCGCCGCTCGAGCCATTGCGCGAGTTGCGTGAGGCTGAAGCACACCACGTAGTAGGTCATCGCGAGGATGAAGAAGACCTGGAACGGCTTGGTCAGCAGCTGGTTGTTGATCTGGTTCGCCGCAAAGGTGAGTTCCTGCACGTTGATGACATAGCCCAACGTGGTCTCCTTGATGGTGGAGATGAACTGGCTGAGCATGCTCGGGAGCATGTTGTAGAGGGCTTGGGGCAGGATCACGAAAGCCATGGTGCCCAGGTGGCTGTGGCCCAGCGCGCGGGCTGTTTCCGTCTGTCCCTTGGGGAGGGCCTGGATGCCGGCGCGGACCACTTCCGACAAATACGCGCCTTCATAGATAACCAGCGTGCACAGCATGGTCGTGAAGCCAGAGATCTCCGTTCCGGTCAGAAGCGGCAGAAGGAAGTAGACCCACAGGATGACCATCAGCAGAGGCACACCGCGCACGACGTACACGAGCACAGTGGTAGGCCAGCGCAGCGCGCGCCAGGGAGACAGGCGTGCCAGCGCGAGCGCCACCGATACAGGAAACGCCAGCACAATGCCGAGCACCGAGAGAATGAGGGTGGCGCATATCCCCCCCAGCGGCCCGTTCGGATATTGACCTACCAGAAGCAGCAGCCAGTTGTCGCGCAGGATGTCGAAGATGCCGAACATGTGCCTTACCTCGCCGCGGCAGTGCGATAGTGCCGCGAGATCGCCGCGCCGACGGCCATGATCAGCAGCGAGACCAGCAGATACATCACCGTCGCGAGGCTGTAGGTCTCAAAGGTACGGAAGCTCTGGCTCTCGATCTCCTTGACCGCGTGGGTCAGTTCCGCCACGCCGATGGCCATCGCAAGGCTGCTGTTCTTGAACAGCGACACGCTGTGGTTCACGAGCGCGGGTACGGCGTTGCGCACCGCCTGTGGCAGCAAGACATGCCGCATTGCACCGAAGTAGCCATGGCCGAGTGCACGCGCTGCCTCCGATTGTCCCGGCGCAATCGCACGCAGCCCCGAACGCATGTCTTCGCTGAAGTAGGCCGCCTGGCAAAGGCCCAGCGCGACCACCGAAATGAGTGCCTCTGCGTTGTTGTTTGACAGCCAGGCCTGAACGGCGTCAGGCAACAGGCTGAAGATGCCGAAGTACCAGAGCATCAGCTGCACCAGCGTCGGCACGTTGCGGTGGTAAGACACATAGGCTGCTACCACGCGCTCCGCCACGCGGTTGGTGCCGAGACGGACCACCAGCAGAAGGATGGCCATCGACATCGCGAGCAGCCATGAGCCGAGTGCGATCTTCAGGGTCAGCGCCAATCCATGCAGGAGCATGGCGCCGAAATCGGGCTTCAGCAGGATGGCGAAGAGGTCGAAGTCCTTCATGAGGTCCTCTCGTTGGACAGGCGGCTTGGTCAGGCCCGCACCATCTCCGGCTTGGCGGTGGAAAGGCCGCCGGGTACCTGCAGCGTGGGCGTGATCTCCATGTGGCCGATGTTCACAGCGACAGGTGCCGCGATCGCGAAAGCAATGGCGCTGGCGATGTCCGGGGCCTCTGGCAATTCGTAGCCATCGACGAAGCGCTTGCGCGTCTCCTCGGAGTCGCCATGAACGTGCGCGAAGATATCCGTAGCGACCCGCCCCGGGCAGATCTCGGTCACGCGCACTCGCTTGCCGAAGCAGTCCACGCGCAACTGGCTCGATAGCATGCTGACGGCGGCCTTCGTCGCGTGGTAGGTACTGTTGCCGCCAAAGTTGTAGGCGGCGGCGATCGAACTGATGTTGACGACGTGACCGTTGTCGCGGGCCACCATGCCCGGAACGACGAGGCGGCAGAGATGCAGCACGGCGCGCAGGTTGACGTCCACCAGGAGGTCGATTCCTTCGGCATCGGCCGTCAGGATCGAGCCAGGGCGATCGACGCCGGCGTTGTTCACGAGCACATCGAACTTGACCTCCTTCGTGAGCCTGGTCACGCCTTCCAGGTCGCTCACGTCGATCGCGTGAGGGATGCAGCCCGTGCGCGCGGCGAGTTCCTTGAGCTTGTCGCCGCTCCGGGCCAACGCGTGGACCTCCAGGCCTTCCTTGCGAAGGCGCTCGACGACTGCGGCGCCGATGCCGGAGGAGGCCCCTGTCACGAGGGCGGTCTTGTAATCGGAGAAGGGCATGGGATCACTTTCTTTCTGAAGAGGGGCGACCTGTTTGACCGTGGCTATTTGGCCCTTTTTCGTCGGCTTGAATTCACTGTATCGACCGCACGTCGGTCGCGCCAAGACGGATTGGCTGTGGAGAGATAAGCCACTCTTATGTCGCCCTCGAAGGGTGCAGGTGGGCTTAGGGAAAGCACCATGTCCGTGCCGTTTCAACGGGCTGCGTCAAGCAGACTGGCGTGAGATCGGAACGACGCGACCGTGCGCCTCGACCACCTCGCGCACCCCGCGCGCGAGGGTCACTGCGCCCGGGGTGTCGCCGTGGACCAGGATGGAGTGCACGCGCATCGGTATCTTGTTGCCGGTATAGGTGGTGACGGTCCCCTCTTCCAGCAATTGACGCACACGAGCCAACACCTGATCCGCGTCGTGGATCACCGCGTTCGGCAGCTTGCGTGGGACCAGCAGGCCCGTGTCATCACAGGCGCGATCGGCCAGGAAAGTAGTACGGATACGCAGCCCACAGCGATCCGCCGCATCCTCGATGGCCCGGCTGGCCGAAGAACTGATCGTGAGCGACGAATCGAAGTCCGCCACCGCCCGCACCAGCGGCGCCGCGAGTTCCGCATCCGCCGCCGCCATGTTGCCGAGCGCGCCGTGAAAGCTCATGTGCGTCATGCGGTGCCCGACGGTGCGTGCGATGCCGGCCAGAGCACCGAGCTGGTAGACGACCGCCGCGACGAGTTCGCGCGTGTCCATCTGGATGGCCCGGCGGCCGAAACCGACCAGGTCCGGAAAGCCGACGTGCGCGCCGACGTCGACGCCGCGCTCCAGTGCGGTGCGCACGGTGCGGTCCATCGTCTGCGGGTCGCCTGCATGGAAGCCGCAAGCGACGTTCGCGGATGAGACGATGCCCAGTAGAGCCTCGTCATCGCCCATGCGCCAGCAGCCGAATCCCTCCCCGAGGTCTGCGTTCAGGTCCATGTCCATGAGAGCGTCCTTGGATGTCAGAGGGGGTGCAGGTCGACCAGTGCAGCGCCATAGCCCACTGTTGCGCCATCCTCCACGCGCAGCGCGGCGACGGTGCCGGCTCTGGAGGCGGTCACCGGCAACAGAAGAACGCCGATGCGCAGCAGTCCCAGCGTCTTCCCGGCGTGTACGTGCGTGCCGGCGCGCACGAATGGCGCCGAGGCGCAAGGGTGTGCATGAAGGAACACTCCGACCGAAGCGGAAGTCACGGTGTCCAGAGGCGGCGCATCATCGTTGCGTTGACCGCCGTTCCCCAGCCGCACGGTCGCCTCCGGCATACGCAACTCGAGAAAGCCGATGCCGTACGCCGCCATCCAGCGGGCGATCTGGTGCAGTTCGTCGGGCGCCTTCTTCACGCGGCGACTCCCGTTGGCGCGGTGCGTTGCAGCGCCACCATGCGCGCCACCTTCGCGAGCCAGCCTTCCTTCTCATCGAGCGCGGCCACAGCCTCTTCCCAGGTGGTCTCGATGAAGCGAATTCGGCTGCCGATCGGCGCCTGGCCCAGACGCCATAGATCGGCTTCGATCACCGCGCCAAATTTAGGGTAGCCGCCCGATGGTTGTGCATCTCGCATCTGGATGATGGGTTGACCGCTGTGAGGCACCTGGATCACGCCCGGAACGATGCCATGCGAACGCAATTCCATCGGCGCAAGCGGCCTCAACTCGGCGCCGGACAGCCGGTATCCGTAGCGGTCACTCTGGGCCGTGATGCGCCACTCGCCGGCCCAAAAAGCCTCGCGCGACGTCGCCTCGAAACCCAGGTACTCGGCGCCAGGCAGCACCCGCAGTGCGACTTTTCCGTCGCGTTGCTGAGGCAAGGCGATGGATGGCGGCACCAGCCCGAAGCCGGTGCGGCAGGCGCGCTTCGGATCGGCGGCCCGCAGGACGTCTCCCTTGCGCAGCGCCCGGCCCGCATGGCCGCCGAAGGCGCCACGCAGCTGCGTGCTTCGAGATCCAAGCACCTCCGGCACGTCGATTCCGCCCGGCAGGCACAGCACGGCGCGGCTCGCCCGCTGATTACCCTGCGGGACGCCCAGCGACAGCACCTGACCGGCGCGTGCATGGTGCGACCACCACGGAAGCAGCGATTCGGCATCCAGCTTCGCGCCCCAATCCGCGCCGGTCAACGCAAAGATGCTGTCTTCGGCGAAGCGAACCTTGAATGGAAAGACAGGGATCTCGATGCCCGCGGCACCCGGGTCATTGCCCAGCAGCAGGTTGCCCGCGGCCAAGGCCAGATCGTCCATGGCGCCGGCCGTACCGACGCCAAAGCGCAGGCTGCCCACGCGCCCAAGGTCCTGCACGGTCGCGAGCGCCGCATTGGAAAGTATTTCGATCATGCGTCTATCCCTTCGACAAGAAATCGAATGCGGTCACCCGGCTGCAGCGTGGCTGGCGGGTTTCGCCCCGGGTCGAAGAAGCTCATGGTGGTGCTTCCGATGGTGTTCCAGCCGCTCGGGCCCGCCGACGCCGAAACCCCGGTCTGTGCGCCGCCGATCGATACCGCGCCGCCCGGAATGCTGAGCACCGGCACCTGGCGCCGCGGCGTTGCAATCCGAGGATCCATGCCGCCGAGATAGCAGTAGCCCGGATGGCTGCCAAGCGCGTACACCAAGTACAGCGGCGCGCTGTGCAACTCCACGATCTCCTCGACAGACAATCCCGTGTGCGCAACGACGTCCCCCATGTGTGGGCCGGCCATGCCTCCATAGCGCACCGGCAACTCGACGATGCGGCCCTCGCGGGTGAGCGGCGTGACGGCTTCCCACGAAGCCGCCAGGCGTGCCTTCAGCTCGTCAAGCACGCGCGGCGGACGAACGAAGCTCAGCATCAAGTTGTTCATGCCGGGGACCGCCTCGCGCACCTCGGGCCATGCGGCCACCTCCTGCGCGAGTGCCCAGATGCGCTGCTGTGAACCAAGCTCCATCGCGCCGGGCGCTTCGAAGAGCAGCGCAGTGGTGCCGAGCGGGCTCATCGTTGGAGCCGATCCAGATGTCGAGAGGGTCACTGCGTGCTCCTGCGCTGCAGCCAGCGCTCGAGGTGGTGGATGTCGACCCCCCCGGTGACGAAGCCGTCATCCTGAAGGAGCGCGCGATGCAGCGCTACGTTGGTTGCGATGCCCTCGACTTCCAGTTCGCTCAGCGCGAGCCGCATGCGGTCAAGCGCGTCCTCGCGGCTCGCGCCGTGCACGATCAACTTGCCGATCATCGAGTCGTAGTACGGTGGAACGCGATAGCCCACCCCCGCGTGCGAATCGAAGCGCACGCCAAAGCCTCCCGGCACGCGCCAGCCCGTGATGCGTCCCGGTGACGGAGCGAAGCTGTTGGGGTCCTCCGCATTGATGCGGCATTCGATCGAATGTCCCGCACAAAGGACGTCGGCCTGCGTGATCGTCAATCGCTCGCCGCGCGCCATTCGCAGCTGTTGCTGCACGATGTCGATGCCGGTGGTCATCTCGGTCACCGGGTGCTCGACTTGCAGCCTGGTGTTCATCTCGATGAAATAGAAGGCGCCCTTCTCGTAGAGAAACTCGAAAGTGCCGACGCCGCAGTAGCCGATCTGCCGGCAGGCCGCCGCGCAACTCTCCCCGACCTCCGCCATCAGCGCCTCGTCGATCCCCGGTGCTGGGGCCTCCTCGATCACCTTCTGGTGCCGACGCTGGAGGGAGCAGTCCCGGCTTCCGAGCCAGATGGCGTGACCATGCCTGTCGGCAAGCACCTGGATCTCGACGTGCCGCGGATGCAGCAGGAACTTCTCGATATAGACCTCCGGATTGCCGAAGGCGCGCCGTGCCTCCTCCCGTGTGAGCGCGAGCGCCTCCAGCAGCTCGCCCTCCTCCCGCACCACGCGCATGCCCCGACCGCCTCCCCCGCCGGCCGCCTTGACGATCACCGGGTAGCCGACTTCGAGTGCAAGTGCTCGGACGGCCTGAGGATCGTCGGGCAGTCCATCATCGGGCCCCGGAACGCAGGGCACGCCGGCGCGTCGCATTGCGCGCTTTGCCGACACCTTGTCGCCCATCACCCGAATGCAGGCGGCGCTCGGTCCGACAAACTGAAGTCCGGCCTGCTCGACTTTTTCCACGAAGCCCGCGTTCTCCGAAAGAAAGCCGTAGCCGGGATGGATCGCCTGCGCTCCGCTCACCTCCGCCGCATAGAGCAGCGCCGATTGATTGAGGTAGCTATGGCCAGGACTGGCCGGCCCGATACACAGCGCCTGGTCTGCCTGTTGCACATAAACGGCGTCGCTATCGGCCTCGGAATGCGCGACCACGGTCTTGATGCCGAGGCCGTGACAGGCGCGCAAGATACGCAATGCGATTTCGCCACGGTTTGCAATGAGAACGGTGTCAAACATGGCGACCTCAGGCCAAGCGAAACAAGCGCTGGCCGGCTTCGACCTCCTGGCCCGAATGCACGAGCACTTCGGCGATGGTCGCGTCGGTCTCTGCCCGAACTTCGTTGAAGACCTTCATCGCCTCGATCACGCACAGCGTGTGCCCCGCCAGCACCGATTGCCCCGGCTTCACGAACAAGGGCTCACCCGGCGCGGGCTGGAGATGAATTACGCCGTAAAGCGGCGCGAGGCACTCGATGGGGCTCGCGCCCGAGCCGTCGCCCGACGGGTCTGCTCGAGGCAGCCCGCGGTGATCATCGCGGCGGTCGTTCGCCTTTCCAGGCGCGTCCGCAGAATCCCCATCGACGACCGGATTGAGCGGGGTCAAAGAGTTCGAAGTCGCTTGCTTCACGAGCCGCAGCGTGCATCCGTCTTCGCTGTACTCCAGCTCCGACAGCTCCGATGCCGCCAAAGCCTCGATGAGGATTCGAATTTGTTCCTGGTTCATGCCGGACCCGCCGAATCACGGCGGGATCTCCTTGGTGGCCGACGCATTCCGCGAACACGTGACGGCAGACATGAAAGGTAGCCCGCGAACGCTGCGAAGCCAAAGACGGATTGACTGTGCCGGGATAAGGCCCGCTTATGACGCCGCGGCGATCGGCCGTCCGCCGCTCGCAACGGCGTTGCTCGACAGCTCCGTGACCAACTCCAGCAGAATGTCCTTCACTGCCTGGGCAGGCTCGGACAGCGGCAGGTGGTCCGACTGGCACAGCGCCAGAGGCGCCTCGATCACAGGGTCGACGATCTGGAACTGCCAGGCACCACACGCGGCCACCACCTCGCGGGCCATCGAGGCGGGCAGGATCGTGGCGCCCAGTCCGTCGGCCACCGCCGCGGTCAACGTGAAGGCCGATTCGATCTCTGCCGCAATGCGCGGCGCGCCGCCGATCCCGCTGAAGGCCGCATCGACCAGCTTGCGTACCACGTTGTAGGGACGCGGCAGGAACAACTCCATCTCGCGCAGATCAGCCAGCCGGACCGGCTGAGCCGGCGCCGGGATCGACGCCGGCCCGACCAGATACAGCGGCTCCTTGAGCAGCGGCAGGAAGGTCAGCCCGTGGATAGCCTTGTCACCATAGAGCACGGCCAGGTCCATGCGGCCGTTCATGATCAACTCGCTCAGCGTGGTGCCGTAGTTCTCATTGAGGTAGAGCAGGATGCCCGGGTGGCGCGCACGAACGGTGCGCAGCAGGGGCAGCGAGAGCGCCGCCGCCGCGGTGCCCGGAGCAAGACCGACCGACACCTGGCCCGAGACGCCCTGCCCCGCGGCCTCCATGTCGGTTTGCGCCTGCTCGCACTGGCGCAGGATGATCTGTGCATGGCGGTACAGCACCTTGCCCGCCTCGGTCGGGGTCACCCCTCGCTTCGTACGCACCAGCAGTTGCTGCCGCACCTCGCCCTCGAGCGTGGCCAGTTGCTGGCTCAGCGCCGGTTGGGCGATGAAAAGCACCTCGGCGGCCTGGGTCAGGCTGCCAATGTCCACGATCTTGACAAAGTACTTGAGTCGCCGCAGGTTCACGCCGGCCTCCGAAGCAAAAGTCGAGCCTAGCACTGGCGAAGCGAGGGGGTCATCAGGGGGTTCCATAAGCTCTCCCTATACGACCAGAGCGATCTCGTCTTGGCGTCGAAAGCGCGATCTGCGTACCGTAGGGTCCTGCCATCCCACTCCAGGAAGTCATGACCACCTCCCGCATTGCACAGCGCGTACGGCGCATCAAGCCCTCGCCCAGCACCTCCGCCGCCGATCGCGCCAACGAGCTGCGTCGCCAAGGTAAATCCATCGTCAACCTGGTTGTCGGCGAGCCGGACTTCGACACGCCGCTGCACATCCGCCAGGCAGCGGCCGCAGCGATGAACAAGGGCGCCACGCGCTACACGCTGATGGCAGGAACGGTCGAGCTGCGGCAGGCGATCGCAGGCAAGCTCCAGCGTGAAAACAGCTTGACCTATGCGATGAACGAGATCATCGCCACCAATGGCGCCAAGAGCGCGATCTTCAATGCCTTCGCGATCACGCTCGAGGCGGGCGACGAGGTCATCGTGCCTGCGCCCTACTGGGTCTCCTACCCGGACATGGTTCTCGCTTGCGATGGCAAGCCGGTGATCGTCGGTTGCCCCGAGGTCAACGGTTTCAAGCTCACACCCGCTCAACTGGAGGGGGCCATCACTGCGCGCACCCGCTGGCTGCTCATCAATTCACCGAGCAATCCGACCGGCGCGGCCTACACCGCCGACGAGTACCGCGCACTGGCCGATGTGCTGGGGCGCCATCCACACGTCATGGTGATGACCGATGACATTTACGAGCACATCCGCTTCGACGGCGAGAAGACGCCACATATCCTGGCTGTGGCACCCGAGTTGCGGGATCGCACGCTGGTGGTGAACGGCGTCTCGAAAACCTATGCAATGACCGGCTGGCGTATCGGCTACGTGGCCGGTCCCGCCGACCTGATCCGCGCGATGGACACGCTGCTGTCGCAGTCGACCGGCAACTGCTGCTCGATCAGCCAGGCGGCCGCGGCCGCCGCGATGAACGGGGACCAGTCGTTCGTTGCAGAGAGCGTTGCTGTCTACAAGCAGCGCCGCGATCGAACGCTCGCGCTGATCAACGCCACCCCCGGCCTGAGTTGCGCCACGCCGCCGGGCGCGTTCTACCTGTACATCAACTGCTCGGGCTTGATTGGCAAGACCACACCCGCCGGCAAGAAGTTGAGCGAAGACGGGGACGTCGTCATGTATCTGCTCGAAAGCGCCGGGGTCGCCACGGTCGCCGGCACGGCGTACGGCCTCTCACCTTACTTCCGCCTGTCCATCGCGACGTCGGTCGAGATCCTGGAAGAAGGCTGCTCACGGATCGCCCGTGCCGTCACCGAGCTGCACTGAACACGTCGCGAGCCGTCCCGCCATTCAACCAAGAACCCGCGAAGCACCATGCCCTACAAAGCCATCCGCAAGAACCCGTCGGCCACACAGGTCAATCCCAAGATTCTCGAGGCCCTGCGTGAGATCCCCGTCGCCGCGCTGAGCGACAACATGCACCGCAACATCGGCACGACCGGTCTCAACCCCTACCACCGTCCTGTCGCGCACACCATGGCGGGCACTGCCGTCACCGCGCGCTCACGCGGTGGCGACAACCTGACCTATCTGCGTGCACTCGAGTTCTGCCGCCCCGGCGATGTGCTGGTCATCGATGCCGGGGGCATCCTCAACAACGCCGTTGTCGGCGGCATCCTGTCTTTCTACGCAGCCCACATCGGCGTCCGCGGGGTCGTCGTGGATGGCGCGATCCGTGATGTGGCCGAAATCCGCGAACGCGAGTTTCCGGTCTACGCGCGCGGCATCACCCATCGTGGCCCCTACAAGGACGGCCCCGGAGAGATCAACGTTCCCGTGTCCGTGGGCGGCATGGTGGTCAATCCGGGCGACATCGTGGTGGGCGACCAGGACGGGTTGATGGCGTTTTCGCCGGAAGAGGCCGAACTGCTCATCAAGAAAGCGCGTGCCCATCTGGACACCGAAGCAGAGACGATCCGCGCCATGAAGGAAGGCCGCTGGGACCGGTCGTTCATCGATGCGCTCGAGGCGCGCTGCCCGAACTGAGGGAAAAGACAATGCGACCCTCCATTCTTCTGACCAGGGCCACCTTTCCCGACATTGCAGACCGCCTCCGGACGCACTTCGAGGTCGAGGACAACCCCGAGGACACCATCTGGAGCGCCGATGAACTGAATCGCCGACTCCAGGGCAAACATGGCGTGATGAGCACTGGCAGCGAGCGCATCGACGCCACGTTGCTGGACGCCTGTCCCCAACTCAAGGCCGTCTGCAATGTCGGCGTGGGCTACAACAACGTGGATGTCGCCGCCTGCACGGCACGGGGCGTGCTGGTGACCAACACGCCGACGTGCTGACCGAAACCACCGCCGATTACGGGTTCGCCCTGATGATGGCGACCGCGCGCCGCATTGGAGAGTCCGAGCGCTTCCTGCGCCGCGGCGAGTGGACCAAGACCGGTATCTACGACATGTTCGTCGGTGGCGACGTGCATGGCGCCACGCTGGGCATCCTCGGGATGGGGCGGATCGGACAGGCGATTGCGCGCCGAGGCGCAGCCGGGTTCGGCATGAACGTGATCTATCACAACCGTTCGCGCCTGCCCGAAGCGCTCGAAGCCAAAAGCGCGGCCCGGTATGTCGACAGGCAGACACTGCTGAAAGAGGCGGACCACCTCGTGCTCGTGGTGCCCTACTCCTCCGCGTCCCACCACGCGATCGGCGCTGCCGAGCTGTCGCTGATGAAGCGCTCCGCGACCCTTACCAACATCGCACGCGGGGGCATCGTCGATGACGCTGCATTGGCGCAAGCACTGCGAGATGGCACGATCGCCGCAGCAGGCCTGGACGTGTTCGAGGGCGAGCCCGGCATCCATCCCGATCTC
This sequence comes from Variovorax sp. 01N429, assembly GCF_056399425.1. NCBI lineage: Bacteria > Pseudomonadati > Pseudomonadota > Betaproteobacteria > Burkholderiales > Comamonadaceae > Variovorax > Variovorax sp. 01N429. The sequence continues at coordinate 140,530 of NZ_JBFTRG010000014.1, forward strand.
CTTGCCGTGCCAAACGTCGTACTGACCCCGCACATCGGCAGCGCCTCGGTACGCACGCGTCATGCCATGGCGGCACTCACGGCGGACAACCTGATCGCCGCGCTCGGCTTCGGCCCGGCCGCCGGGCGCCCATTGACGCCCGTCAACCCGCAAGTCCTGGAAAACTGAACGATGCCGCACAAGCTACTCGTCATGGGCGTGGCAGGTTGTGGCAAGTCGAGCGTCGCCGCGTCGCTGGCGCGCGCCCTGCAAGGCCGGCTCATCGAGGGCGACGACTACCACCTGCCGGAGAGCCAGGAGAAGATGCGGCGAGGCATTGCCCTCAACGACCGTGACAGGGACCCATGGATCGCCAAGCTCGGTTCGCTGATGTCCGCGGCTTCTGAGCACACGGTGCTCACCTGCTCCGCGCTCAAGCGCAGCTACCGCGAACGCCTGCGCAGCGCCGAGCCGGCAATGAAGATTGTCTTCCTCGAAATCAGCCGCGAAGCATCCAAGGCCCGCGTCGCTGCGCGCCCGGCGCATCTGTTCCCGGCCAGTCTCGTGGACAACCAGTTCCAAGTGCTCGAGCCGCCCGTCGGCGAGCCCGGCGTGTTCCGGACAGATGCATTGCAGCCGATTCAGGCGCAGTGCGATGCCGTGCTGGGCTGGCTCGGCGAAACCCCTTTTCCTGTTGGAGATTCGTGTGCACTCCGTCCTCAAGTCGTTTGATCTCACCGGCCGAACCGCACTCCTCACCGGCTCCAGCGCCGGCATCGGATATGCACTCGCGCGAGGCCTGGCAGGGGCGGGCGCCCGCGTGATCCTCAATGCCCGTTCCCCTGACAAGCTGGAGAAGGCCGCGGCGCAATTGCGCGGCGAAGGCGGCACGGTCTTCACCGCGGCTTTCGACGTCAGCGATGGCAATGCCGTGAACGCTGCGGTCGAACGGATCGAAGCCGATATCGGACCGATCGACATCCTGGTCAACAACGCCGGCATGCAGCGCCGCGC